>CAYQKB010000008.1:0-29098 GCA_964418085.1 uncultured Candidatus Saccharibacteria bacterium | reverse complement strand
AAAAATGACACTTCCGAATGTCATCCTCGGACGTTTCGGCCGGGGATCCAGTAACCATTAAAATAAACTTAAAATAAAAAAAATGATAACGATAAATCCACATCTGCATTTAAACGGGAAAACAAAAGAAGCGATGGAGTTCTATAAAAATTGTTTTGGCGGAAAAGTAATGATACAAACCGTAGGCGAGACTCCGGCGGAAGTACAAAAGAATATGCCGGGCGGTGAAGCAAATAAAAACAAAGTAATGCACGCGGAGCTGGAAAAGGATGGCAAGACGCTTCTCATGGCCGCGGATATGATGGATCCGAAAACATTTACGCCGGGCGACACCGTGACGCTCTCTATAAACTGCGAAACCGAAGATGAAATCAATACCATTTTCAAAAAACTCTCCGCGGGCGGCAAGGTGACAATGCCACTCGGCGACCAGTTCTGGGGCGCGACCTTTGGTATGCTCACCGACAAATTCGGCGTAGACTGGATGTTGAACTATCAGAAACCAAAAACAAAATAAACAATGTTAAATCGTATTACGCATTTTGAAATTCAGGCGGAGAATCCGGAGCGGGCGATGAAATTCTACAAGGCTGCTTTTGGCTGGGAGTTCCCCGTGTGGATGGAAAATCCGCCGTACTGGGGCGTGATGACCGCTCCCAGAGACAGCAAAGAGCCGGGAATTAACGGCGGGTTGCTTAAGCGTCCGTCTACTCCGCCGGCGCTAGGTCAGGGCACGAACGCATTTGTCTGCACCGTTCAGGTGGATAATTTTGACGAAATTGCGAAGAAGATACTCGCTGCCGGCGGCAAGATTGCGATGCCGAAATATGCGATTCCCGGGATGGCATGGCAGGGATATTTTGTGGATACCGAGGGCAACACGTTCGGCCTCCACCAGACGGACAAAAATGCAAAATGACCCGTAGCGGGTCATCCCCGCGCTTGCCCCGTCCGTAGCTTGGCGAAGGCGGGTAAACGGGGATCCAGGACTTCTTCTAATTTTTTAAATTACCAATAAAAAACGAATGGCAAAAACTACATTTTCGGTTGATGGGGAAAAACTGCAGGTGACGATCGAGCGCGTCTTTGATGCGCCGCGCGAGCTTGTCTGGCGAGCGCTCTCTGATCCAAAAATGGTTGCGCAGTGGTGGGGACCGGCAAAATACAAAACGGTTGTGAATAAAATGGATTTTAAGGTCGGCGGCGAGTGGCGCTATGTGCAGAGCAGCACCGATGGCGATTTTGGTTTTCACGGCGTCTACAAAGAAATTAAGCCGATGGAGAAAATTACCGACACGTTCAACTTTGAAGGCTTCCCGGGTGATCACGAAATGACGGAAACGATGACGCTTCAGGATTTGGGCGGTGGCAAGACAAAAGCGAGAAGCATCGCACAGTTTAAAAATAAAGAGGATTTGGATGGCATGGTCAGCTCGGGCATGGAGACGGGCGCGGTTGAGACATGGGAGCGCCTCGCCGGACTTATCGCAACGCTTAAATAAACCAACATGAAAAGCGAATCGGTTGTAGTCGAGCGCGTGTACGATGCCCCCATCGCAAAAGTGTGGAGCGCCCTTACAAATAAAGAAGAATTAAAAAAATGGTACATAGCCCTCGGAGATTTCAAGCCCGAAGTGGGGAGTGAATTCCAATTTTTGCTCGGCCCGGACGACAAAAAATATCTTCACCTTTGCAAAGTAACCGAAATTGTGCCCGGCAAAAAACTTGCTTACAGCTGGCGCTACGACGGCTACATCGGAGACTCTGTAGTGTCTTTCGAGTTGTCGGAAGCTGGTGAAGGCAAAACAAAATTGAAAATAACTCACAGTGGAGTCGAAACATTCCCAAAAGAACCCGCCTTCGCAAAAGAAAATTTCAAAGAAGGATGGACATATACCGCGGATGCCCTCGGGAAGTATGTAGAAGCAAAAAAGATTTAGATCAATCATAAGCTTCCATGCCTCCGGATAAAAAACAAAATAGAAGCTATTCGATCGAGCCTTACAATCCTGGATGGGTATTAGAGTTCGAAAAAATAAAAGATTTTCTCCGACGTGTGTTCGGCGATAAAGCCGTTGCCATTGAACATGTTGGAAGCACTGCGATCCCCGGAATAAAATCAAAACCGCTTATTGATGTGCTTGTAGTGGTTTTAAAAATGGAACCATTTGAAAAAGAAAAAGAGGCAATGATTGAGGCTGGCTACGAATGGGGAGCGGATTATATCGCCCCGAACACGCTTATCTTCGTAGACGCCGCTCGGAAGACCCAAAATATTCACGTGTGCGAGGAAAATTCTCCTAAGGCGCGGCAATTTTTGGAAAGCAGAGATTTTTTAAGAACTCATCCGGAGTGGGCGGAAAAATATTCTGTGGTAAAAGAAAAATTGTATTCGCAGTTCCCTGACGATTACATTGCTTACCGGAAAGGAAAGCAGGATTTCTTTCGCGAACTCGAGGCGCAAATAGAAGCGTGGAAAAAGTAATTGTTTCTTTATCCCGTTAGAAATAATGCCCACTCTCCCGTGGCGCGGGCTACCATTCGGCAATTTCCATAAGGATTCAAATATCCAGCGGAAATTTCTAACGGGATTTATAAAATCTGCGCATAGGCGTATGATTTGAATGATGAAACAAGTTTATTTAAATATAGTAATTGTCGTTTTGGTTGTCCTCGCGGTTGCCGGCGGAGCTTTCTATTTTAAAAACAGATTATTAGAACCTATTGCCTGCACGCTTGAGGCAAAAATATGTCCCGACGGAAGCGCCGTCGGCCGCACCGGCCCGAACTGCGAGTTTGCGACTTGCCCGACCGGCTCAACGTCGGGAGAGGCAACATCAACTTTTCCACAAAAAAATTCAGGTACCGTGGCGGGTAAGGTAACACTCTCTCCGGTCTGTCCGGTCGAGCGGATCCCTCCCGATCCGAATTGTGCTCCAAAACCATACGAGACAAAAATTACGGTGTCGAGCGCCGACGGCAGTAAAATAATTAAAACTACACAAAGCAATGCCGACGGAACCTTCTCGTTCACCCTCGCGCCTGGAAACTACACAATTCAAGCTCCCGGAGGAGAGATGATATACCCGCGCTGCTCGCCGATTATGGTCTCAATAAAAACTTCCGCCACGGTTCAGGCCGACATTTCTTGCGACACGGGGATTCGGTAATTCTTTTTTAGCCAAGCCCAACCTCCTCCAAAAAGATTTTGAGTTCGCTTCCCTCGATTTTTCGGTGTGAACCGGCGCCCAAAGTTCCGAGCAGGATGTTTGCTATCCGCACGCGCTCTACATCCTTCGCCTCCTGGAAAAGCGCCACGCACATCCGCCTGATCTGATGCTTCCTCTCCTCCGTGAGTATGAGCCGGAATGTATTTTCATTTATCACTTTTACTTTGCACGGTTGAGTCCGCTCGTCTTCTAATTTCACGCCGGCTTCCATTTTTCCCTTAAAGCTTGACCGGAGTTTATCTTTCACGGTAACGACATATTCTCTTTCGTACGGATAAGAAAGAAGCCGATCCGTAAGGCGCCCGTCGTTCGTCACGATGATAAGCCCGTGAGAATCTTTATCTATCCCGCCGACAGGAAAAAGCCCTTTTGGATATTGCGCTACTTCTTTTTCACCTACGCCTTCGGGATGAGTCGCAACGCCCTTCGGCTTGTTGTACACGAAATAAAAAAGCGGCGTCGGCTTGCCGCGGAATTTCACTTCGACATTGTCTGCCTCTTGTACTTTGTCCCCCAAAACGGCAAGCCGCCCGTTGATAAAAACCTGCTTTTTCTCTATAAGTTCGTCCGCTCCTCTTCGTGTGGAGTATTTTTTGAGAGCCAGGTATTTGTTGATCCGCATAGGGAATAAGGGGGTTTCCATAAGTCCTCGAAGTGTAGCAGAAAATTCGCTGAAAATCCCCCCGAGTGTTATCCTGCATGAATGGCAAAGATAACAATCGCAAATTTCGTAAAAGGAGTGGTCGGCCCCGATGCGGTGCTTGAAGACGGTGTGCCGCAGATCGCTTTCATCGGCCGCTCGAATGTTGGTAAGTCGAGCGTTATCAATTCGCTGACCGGCGAAAAGGGTTTGGCGCGAACAAGTGCGTTCCCCGGACGCACGCGGGAAATAAATGTATTTTTGATAAACAAATCGTTTTATTTGATTGATCTTCCCGGGTACGGATATGCGAAGGCTTCAAAAGAGGGGAGGGCGCGCCTCCGGGAACTGATTAATTGGTATTTTTTTGATTCGCCATACGAGCAGAAAAAGGTAGTACTTATCATTGATGCGTATGTCGGCCCGACAGAAAATGACATCGAAATGCTCGAAGCCCTGGAAGAGCGGAATAAAAATATTGTTATCGTGGCGAACAAGGTAGATAAAATAAAAAAATCAAAATACGAATCGCAATTCAAAAAAATAAAAAGTGCAGTCGGAGATCATAAAATCATTCCGTACTCGGCGGAAAAAGAAATTGGCGTGCGGGATTTAACCGATGAAATTTTAAAGTAATGAGCGGGGAAAAAAGAGAAAACATCAGGCAGGGAATTGTAGTAGATATCGTACTAAAAGAAGATCAGGGGAGCGGCAAGCTCACTCGGGGCGTTGTAAAAGATATTTTAACGAACTCGTCGTCCCATCCGCACGGCATTAAAGTTCGCCTTGAGTCGGGAGAGGTGGGCAGAGTTCAGAATATCATCGAGTAGGCGATTTTCGAGCTTCCGGTTGCTTTTATACGTTTTATAGCCCATAATGAAAATACGATACATGACGCGGAAATAGAGTCGAGTTTCTCGCTATAGCAACAAAAAACAATCAAATGACAGGAACCATTAAAACCTTGAGGGACAGAGGATTTGGATTCATTGCTCGCGAAGGCGAAGTAAAGGATCTCTTCTTCCACAAGGATAAGTTGGTCGGCGTTACCTTCGAGGAATTGAAGGAAGGCGATAAAGTTAACTTTGAAGTCGAAACGACTGACAAAGGCCCGGCCGCTACAAACGTTTCGCGAGCATAAGCATCGCGAAGGAAAAGCCGTCGAGCTCAGCTCGACGGTTTTTTTGTTTCATCTTTTTATACATTTTCAAAATGCTTGCAAATGAGTATCGTATATAATGTCTAGAACCCATCTCAAAAATAGCTTATACCAGATATACGCGCCTATTTTTGAGATGGGTTCTAAAATGGATAAGGCAAAAATCAAAAAATTCAAACGCACTGTATGGAAATATTATCGTGAGAACGGTCGGAGTTTCCCATGGAGAAAAACAAAAGATCCGTACAAAATTTTGGTCTCGGAGATAATGCTCCAGCAGACGCAGACAGAACGGGTCGTCTCCAAATATAAGGAGTTTATTAAAAAATTTCCCACTATAGAATCTCTCGACGAGGCTTCGCTCTCGAGCGTACTCGGAGCGTGGCAGGGGCTGGGATATAATCGCCGGGCCCTTCACCTGAAAGTCCTCGCGCGAGAGGTCGTGCTGCAGTTTGACGGTACATTGCCACGCGATGAAGAATCACTTCTTCGCTTGCCGGGCGTTGGCCAGTCTACGGCAGGCGCTCTGCGTGCGTTCGCATGGAACGAGCGGTCGCTTTTTATTGAAACGAATATCCGTACGGTCTTCATTCATTTTTTCTTTCCGAGGAAGAAAAAGGTTTTGGATGCTAATCTACTCCCATTTATTAAGGCAGCGGTAGACAGCAAAGAATCCAGGGAGTGGTATTGGGCATTGATGGACTACGGTGTGATGCTTAAGAAAAAGTATGGAAACACCGCGGCACGCCGGAGCGCGCACTACGGGTTGCAGTCGCCGTTTGAAGGGTCAAACAGGCAGAAGAGAGCGGGCATCCTGAGGATTCTTTTGGATAGGCCGTCATCCGTCAGTATTGTTTCCCACAAAATAAAAATACCTCGGCACGAGGCGGAGAATATTCTAAAAAAGCTTAGCACGGAAGGATTTGTGTTTCGGCGAGGATTGATATATCGGATCGCCAAAAAAATCGCATAAGATTTTATGCGACGACTCGGCAAATCGGTATACTGAAATATTTTTATACTCCGTCCGTAACCTCTGAAATCTCTGTAGGCTTTGCCATCTTTTCCCAGCTGCTCTTTGAAAGCGCGTGAACAAGTGACCCAGTTATGATTCCAACTATGGCGCCGCCCACAATATCAAACGGGAAGTGCACCCCGGCGACAACTCTCGCGACGCCGTTCAAAAAAGCAAAAAGGAAAAACCAGCCGCCAAGCCGCTTGTCAAAATAGTACGTGACCATGGCAAGGGAGAAAAGAATTGAGGCGTGGCCGGAGGGAAACGAATATCCGGATTCTTGTACGAGGGGAGTTATATTGAGCGCAGCAAACGGTCGGAGATGGTGATAAAAAAAACGTATCCCTTCGGTAATGATGCTTCGTGAAATGATCACGGCAAGTGCGCCTTCGGTCAGAATGAAAAGTTGTGCTCGGTGGTCCTTCTTTAAAAGTGCGAAGGCGAGGAATCCGAGAGCAAGAAGATAGGGAAGGTATTTTGCGATAAAAATAATGGCTATGTCGAGTAGCCGATTTTGGTGCGCGAGAGCGAAAAAAGTGCTAAATAAGCTTTGGTTAAATCCTTCCATGTAAAACAGATTTTAGCGTCGCACGAATGCCACAAGTCCCATAAAGCGTGCTCGCTTTATTGCTTCGGCAAGTTTTCGCTGATGCTTGGCGCAGGTGCCGGTATGTTTCGGATCTATAATTTTCATCTGGCTTGAAGTAAAACGCTTGAGCATCTCGGTTTCCTTATAATCAACATTTTTTATATTCTGCGAACAGAAAAAGCAATGGTTTGGCATAGGATTTAATTTTTAATTTTATAGTTACCAATTTTCAATTCAGCGTCGGGAATTTTAAAGTTCATTGAAAATTAGAAATTGATAATTGAAAATTTTTTACTTATATCTTCTTGACCTGCAATGAATCGAGTTCGACCGCTGTATCGCGTCCGAATATCGGCACGAGTACTTTGATTTTCATTTTCTCTTCTTCGATCTCGGACACCTTTCCGTCGTAGTCCTTAAATGGTCCGTCTATAATTTTTACCAGATCACCCACGCTTACGTCAACAGTGAACTTGCTTTCTTCTTTTCCAGATCGGGCGAGAAGGGCATCCACTTCAGCCGTCGAAAGTGGGGTGGGGGTTGTGTTATCCGCTCCCACAAATCCGGTTACGCGGGGCGTATTCCTGACCACGTACCACGAGTCTTCGGTGAGAATCATATCAACGAGCACATATCCGGGATAAATTTTCTCTTCGATGGTTTGCCTCCGTCCGCTTTTTACTTTTATCTTTTTCTCTTTCGGCACGACAACATCAAAAATTTTGTCGTTCATCGCGAGGGAATCTACCCGCTGTTTGAGATAACGTGCAACAGCTTCTTCGTAGCCGGAGTATGTCTGAATGGCATACCACTGCCGCGTTCTCACTTTTTCAACTTCCTGCTTCTCGTTTGTTTTCTCACGCATTGGTCGTTGAAATAAAATTATTTATTGACAATCATCTTAAGGATGCCGGCAAATATATAATCAAACGTTCCTAAGAAGACAGCGAGTGCGGCCGACATGCCAATCACAAAGCCCGTAAGCCGGATTGCCTCAGGCCTGGTAGGCCAATTAACGTGGCGGAATTCGGTCCGCGATTCACTCCAAAAGCTCTTTATTTTCTCAATCATTGGTATGCGTTATCTATATATATCAGGAAAAATTAAATATGGCAAGAAAGTAGATTATTATGACGACCCATTGCAGCCTCCTTAGTCTTGAGCCGCATGAAATTAATTTTAATTACGGCGCTAGCGAACCATGACTCGAAATAAAACCGATACTTTTTTATACGTCAAGATTTCTGACCGCGGTAGCGTGGGCAAGGATAAACTTTTTGCGTGGATCCACTTCGTCGCCCATAAGGACGTCAAAAAGTCGGTCTGCCTCTTCGGCATCGTCAACGGTTACGCGCCGCAAAATACGGTTCGCCGGATTCATGGTCGTGTCCCAGAGCTGCTCGGGGCTCATTTCTCCAAGTCCTTTATATCGCTGTATATTCACGCCGGATTTTTTCACCATCGTCTCTTCGCCCCCGTCTTCCGAGATAACTACTTCTTCCGCCTCTTCTTCTTTTTGTTTTCCCGCCTTCGCTGTTTGCTTTTTGTCTTTTGCTTTTTGAATTTCGGCAATCGCTTTATCTTTTTCGGCGTCCGAGAATGCATAGCGGATTTCTTTTCCTGATTGCAAGCGGTAGAGCGGTGGCTGTGCGATGTAGACAAATCCTCCATCAATCACTTGTTTGAAATATCGGTAGAAAAAAGTGAGAAGAAGCGTTCGAATGTGCGCTCCGTCCACGTCCGCATCACTCATGAGGACGATTTTGTGATACCGAAGTTTGGAAATATCGAATTCCTCGGCGATCGCCGTCCCGATCGCGACAACAAGCGCGCGCATTTCCTGGTTGCCGAGCATTTTATCGAGTCGCGCCTTCTCGACGTTGAGAGGCTTTCCCTTCAAAGGAAGTATCGCCTGCGTGTGCCGATCGCGGCCTTGTTTCGCGCTGCCGCCGGCCGAGTCTCCCTCAACGATAAAGAGTTCGGACTCTGCGGGATTTTTTGAAGCGCAGTCGGCAAGTTTGCCCGGGAGAGTGAACCCGTCGAGCACGCCTTTCCGGAGCACCGTTTCCTTCGCCGCTTTCGCAGCTTGCCGCGCTTTTGCGGTAAGAAGCACTTTCTCGATAATGCGGCGTGCCTCCTGCGGGCGCTTGTCGAGATATTCCTTGAGCGCCTCGTTCATCACGGTCTCCGTGGCCGTACGCGCTTCAGGTGTTCCGAGCCGGGCCTTTGTCTGTCCTTCAAACTGCGGCTCGGGGAGTTTCACGGAAACGATCGCCACAAGTCCATCGCGGGTGTCTTCGCTGATCAGGTTTTCATCTTTTTCTTTGAGATATTTTTCCGTGCGAGCGTAATTGTTCAGCGTTCGCGTAAGCGCGGAGCGGAAGCCGGTGAGGTGCATGCCTCCGTCCGGCGTATAAATATTATTTGCGAAACTTAGTTCTTCAACTCTGTCGTCGTGGGTATAAGTGAACGCGACTTCAACGTCTATTGCCTCGATTGCTTTCTGCGCGTGGAAAATGTCGTCGAGGATCGGCTTCCGGTTTTCGGAGAGGTGCTTCACAAAAGAAAATAGTCCGCCTTCGAAATAAAATCCATAAGGTCTGGGAGCATCCTTGCGCCGGTCTACAAAGTTTATGCGCACGCCTTTTGTAAGGAATGCCTGCTGGCGGAAATGGTCAACGATCCTCTTGTCGTTAAAATCTATGACGGAAAAAATTTCCGGATCGGGGGAGAATGTTACCTTCGTGCCGTTGGTTTTGGACGTGCCGATCTTTTTCACCTTCGCGACCGGCTTGCCCCGTTTGTATTCTTGCATATACAGACCGCCCTCCCGCGACACTTCCACGCGGGTCCATTCGGAGAGCGCGTTCACCACCGAGACGCCGACGCCGTGGAGCCCGCCGGATACTTTATACGACTCCCCGCCGAACTTGCCGCCAGCGTGGAGCGTGGTCAAAACCGTCTCAAGTGCGGAAACTTTGGTCTGCGGGTGGATGTCTACCGGAATACCGCGCCCGTCATCGGTGACGGCGACTTTATTTTCCGGCAAAAGCTCGACGGTGATATTTTTCGCGTACCCCGCCATCGCTTCGTCAATCGAGTTATCGAATACTTCCCAGATGAGGTGGTGGAGTCCGTCGGTGCCTGTGGAGCCGATATACATGCCCGGCCGCTTCCGCACCGGCTCAAGCCCTTCAAGTACGTAAATATCCTTCGCTTCATACGAAGGATGGGATTTCTTTTGTTCTTTTTCCTGCTTTTTCCCTTCTTTTTTAGCCATGGTTAATATAAAAAACGCGAATCGCGTCGGGGGCAAAATCAACAAATCAACGCTGGGGCATGTCCGGAAACCCTCTTTCGTCGCACCATGCCGAGATTTTCGAGCGAAAACCGCTAAGCCCGACGACGGTGTAGACTCTACTCCGAGGAAGGATTCGCGGTTTGCAGCCGAAAATATCGGTGTGTGTGCAGAATGGGGGTTTTCGGATACGCCCAAATTCTAGCATAAAAACAGGGTCAAAATCAATTTATAAAACCGGCAATCGTGAGTAAAAAAACGCCCCGTGGATTTGATATCCAACGGGGAATTTTTTTGTTTACGGCGGGTTTTTTATACTGCACGTGCAGGAGATGCTCGCCATCCGGGCTGCGCTTTCCGCGCTGCGAGTTCATCCGCGAAGAGGACGATGTAATTCAGGTCTGGCGCGAGGTCGCCGCCTTTCCAAAAATCTTCTCTGCTTGGATAGATCGCAAATACCTTTCCCGCGGCTACTTCCGTGGGCAAGAGTATCTCAAATCGAAAGACCGAGGTTTTGCCGCGACAGTGCGTACAGAGAATCGTTCCCTTGTCGTCGTCCACTCTTCCCGCGACGCAGTAATTGACCCTATGTTTAAGCCATCGCCAGCTAGCTGGTTTTCCAATCCCAAGCCATTCGGCGATAATCATCGGCACCGACATGAAGAAGGCGGCAGCAAGACTACAGGCGACTGCCGTCTTTATCTTCTCGCTCTGGGGCAATTCCGGTGAGAGTGCGGATAGGAGCAGGAAGTAGAGGGTTGCGAATCCGACCCCCGCCGCTATCGGCGTGGTTGCAATTAATCGAATCATAATTTTCCTTTCGGGTTTTTTCAGTTGTTAATCCGATTCACGTTTTTAAATCGTCCCGCCACAAGGCGGAAAGTAAAGCGCGAAACTGAATGCATTATGCCATGAAAATGAAGATTTTGTCAAGTTGATGTCAAAATATAAAAAAATGCTCCGACGCGGGGTCGGAGTTGAGTTTGATGAGGCCGGCTCTGCGGAGCCGGAATGCTGGAGCAGGTATCAGTCCTCTTCTTCCGGATCGAACTCTGGTTCGAGTTCCGGCTGGAGCTGTGCTTCGGGACTTCGTGCGCGGTGTCCCCGGGCTTTCTTGGGTTGGAAGTGCTCTTCGAACGTGAGTCCGTCGAGCCCTCCCAATCGTTCAGCAAGCTCTTCAAGCGAAGCTCTGTCGGTTGAGGTGATGTTGGTGTGTATGCAGCCGTGCGGGCTGTCGCAGATCCTGCAGGCCATAGGTTTTCAATCTGCTGAAATGCCGCCCTCTCGCGGCTGAGGTTGCCAATTCCGTTTGGACAACAGTTAAAATATACCACCGGAGAAAAATGGGGTCAACGCACAAAACGGAAAAATCGGATTATTTTGTGGGCAGGGAGGGACTCGAACCCTCATGCCTTTCGGCGCTAGCTCCTAAAGCTAGTGCGTCTGCCGTTTCGCCACCTGCCCAGTGCTTTCAACGTAAGCAAAAACTACGTTTTTATCAAAGTATTTTGTCATTGCGAGCTGGGCGAAGCAATCCAGAAATCTGGATCGCCACGGGTTGAGGCAACCCTCGTGATGACATCAGAATGTCACTTCACAAACTCAACCACCTTCTTAAATACCGCCGGTTCATGTTCTGCGAGATCCGCGAGAACTTTTCTGTCGAGCCGGACATTCTTTGTCTTCAGTGCCGCAATAAATTTGCTGTAGCTAATTCCCTCCGGGCGCACACCCGCATTAATTTTTGTGTTCCATAGCTGGCGAAATACGCGTTTCTTTTCTTTCCGGCCGCGGAACATCCGGGTAAGACCGTGCAGCAGCGCTTCCTTCGCGGCGCGTTCTTTCGACTTCCTGCTCCACTTAAAGCCCTTAGTAAGCTTTAAAAGTTTTTCCCGGTGCTTATGTGCGTTTACTCCTCGTTTTACTCGTGGCATGGTGGTTAAATAATTTTTAATTTCTAATTTTCAATTTTCAATGAAAATTAAGAAATTTAGAATTTATTGAAAATTGATAATTGTAAAATTGAAAATTACTTCTTAGTTTAATAGCTTACTAACTTTTTTATCGGGTAGTCAAGTGAAAGCGTCTTTCGTCTGTTCCTAATACTCTTTTGATTTTTCCGAACGCGGAAATGGTCGGTTCCCATCGGGCGCCGGATCATCTTCCCGTTCTTCGTAAATCGTATTCGCTTTGTGATGCTGTTTTTCATACCTTTTTACTTTACTTAATTTAAAAAATGGCCACTTGACCAATGCGGATAGTGTACACAATAGGTTTATATTTAGCAAATTCTCGATTCCTCAAAAAACAACATTCCTTTTTTCTCGAAAAAGTACTGCCTGTTAGTAGGGGAAAATATAAACTTTCGGAGGCATCCGGAGCGCGGCGGGCGCGAGGAAGAAGAATTTCAAGCCCCTATCCCAAAACTGCCCCGCCCGCGATATAAGCATATTTTTATACAATCAAGAAGCGACGACGAAGGTGTACTGGACGTACGCCAAGGAGGAGCGCCGCAGAGTGTATAAAAATGTGCCATATCCCAAGGGGTTGCTCGGCGGTGTGTCGCCCCGCTGTGTTGCGCCTCGGTCGCAGTGGATACACCACAGCTTCCTCAGCGCGCCGTGCGGGATCGACACATCTCCGAGCAACGCGGGATGGGGTAGTTTTGGGATAGGGGCTGAGCAAGAAAATATCTGTACTCCAAAAGTTTATATTTCTCGTGGCCAATCAACTACTTTTTGGCAATAAGCATACTCATGCCTCTTCCGCCGAACTTCGTGTCGCTGATCCGCTTATGCTCCGCCGTAATCATTCCCACAAACTCTTCCATCTTTTTTCGCGCCCAATCCTTGAGATATTTTTCCCGACCGCGGAGGCGCATATTGATCTCAACCTGGTGCCCTTCCAAAATAAACTTGTCCGCAAGCTGTGCCTTGATGAGAAAATCGTTCGGCGCCGCCCGCGCGCTGATCTGCACTTGTTTCAGCCCCGCGCTCTTTTGAGCGAGCCGCTCTTTTTTCATCTGCTTTGTCCGCTCGTAGCGATATTTGTCGAAGCTCATCACGCGCGCCACGGGCGGAGTTGCAAGGGGTACTATCTCAATAAGGTCGAGTCCCAGCTCCGGCTTCACAAGCGCAAGCGCCGCATCGCGCTTCATCACGCCGAGACTTTCTCCGTTTTCGCCTATAACACGGAGCTCTGGCGCAACTATTTTTGAATTGATTCGTGGTGTATCTATGGTTTTCTAAAACAAAATTTCCTGACGTGAATTGATGATACAGGGTGGAGGAGGCGGTGTCAAAAATGCCTCCAAAGCAGGGCTTGTGGGGTCGGATATTTTTCTGACTGAAAAATTCCTCTGCCTCGCGTCGCCACGCTCCGGATGACCCCACAAGCCCTGCTTCTCCGTCTAGGAAAAAATAAATACATGATGATTTTTTAGAACTTCACGCAATACATTTTATTCGCATCAGAACAGTCGACGCCGTATACCGTCCCATCGACATCTCTATTGAGAACACTATTTTGAGTTTCAAGTTGGGCTCGGAGTACATATGAATCATGAGTTGTATTCACGGCATATGCATATGATAAAGCATTTGGCATTAACGGATCGTTCGGAACTTGTGGGACGATTCCGCTTTCAAGGAGCACTGCCGCAAGACCATCTTTTTCGATCCAGCTCCCTTTATTTGGAGAAACATGCGCGCCGATTGACTTGTCAGCGCTTGGGCATTGTTGTCCCGGTAGCAGTGACATACTCCCCGGAGTCCCCGCCGGAAGTGTCGGCCCCGGATAATATCCACACTTGTCGTAGTACAACTCGAGAATAGCTCGCATATTATTCAAGTCCGCAATTCTCCGTGCGTCACGGCCAGCTTGCTGTGCTGACAACATGCCAAAGGGATCTGAGTGATTTTGATTTGATTGTGATGTCTGCAATTGAGGCAGCTGCGCCGGCCCGAAGATTTTCAGGTTACTCCCAACTTCAAATCTGTTCGGATCATTTCCGCCATCGGTGCTTACAACATCAGATCTTCCTCCAGCTCCATATTTCTGGCTTTCAATCCTGGCACTGAACTTGAAACCATCTGTGGCTGGGTCGCATGCGTATGTGTATACAAAGCCAGAATTTCCGTCATTTAATGGATCTACGGCCAGGCTTCCGATAGGAGAGCCGCTGCTGATGCTTTGGAGATTCACCGGAATCCACCCGGTTCCATTTATATTAGTCCTGCCCATATTTGCACTGGCTCCCCAGCTTGTGCCGATGGGTAGGGTGATTTTTCCCGAGGCATAAATAGTTTTTGCGGCGCACAAACGCGGGTTTGCAACATCAGCAAGATAAAGTGAAATAACTGATTTGAGCGTTTGGAGATCGCTTATTCGGGTCGAATCCCGCTGTTCCTTTGCGAGCTCACTACTGCCGGACCCGCCCGTTTGACTCATAAGCCCAATCGAAACCATCGCATCCATAACCGATATCGAGTCCGTCGGCTCTTGTACCACGATTGGCTTATTGATATTTGTAAGCGTACTCGCAACAGTGAGCCGATACTGCGTCGCGGAATCTGAAACCGGAAGCACTTTGAATGCGAACGATCCTTTTGTAATGAACTCTATTGCCGTATCAACCCACAGTTCCCACGTCATATTCTTATTGAAATTATCCACGATTGATTGAAAATCTTTCCCGGCGAGCGAGTCGTATTTCTTTTGATCGAATGTGATCGGCATCCCGGGCAGTCCAAGCGTGCTCGTCGCCTCGGTTATGAAACGCTTATAGAGATTGGGGATTTTATCTCCCTGGATTTTTATACTGTAATGATACGCCGAAGAGTCGCCGAGAGTTTCTTTCTTGGGGTCTTCTCTGAATGCAAAAACTTTTTCTTCAACCGCAAGCCGAAGAATGCGCTGATACACGGTCTGCACTTGTTGTATCATTGCCTTTTGTTCCGCGTTGTCTGGCGCCGCAAAAGGAAGCGGCATGCTGTTGGCGCTTATTCCCATCTGCGCAAGCTGGTTGATGCTCTCCGGCGTTATTTTTATCCACTTTCCGGTGACGGCGGTTGTAGCTGCTGCAAAAGTTGGGTCGGCGGTGAGTACGTCGGGTAATTTTATTGAATTAAGCCGAACATAATATGTTGTGCCCTTTTTTATAAACTCAATGTCCACGTTGCCGGCTATGTCCGCATATTGGAAATCAGCCGAAAGTTTTGCCTCACCGTCGGTGCTTGAGGAAATATTTTTGTCGAATGAGCCCGATGTTTTTACCGTAAGCTTCACTGCCGGAGGATTAAGTACTAGGTCCGGCGTCGGTCCGTTTTGTTTTTCAATCTGCTGACTTACCATGGGGACGGTTGTTGGGTCTTTCGGCTCCGATGTTATGGATATGGTGCCCTCGTACGTGAGCGTCTGGATGTGTGCGATATTTGTAATCCCATTTTCAAAAAGCTTTTGCGGGTTAGGGCCAAGGAATGGAAGCTGTATGAGCCCAGTAAATTGCGCTGCGGTCACTCCGCCCATAGCAAGAAGGAGGACAACGATAAGGCCGGGCGCAAGAAAGCGCGCCGGTTTTTTCGGCCTGCGTGGTCCGTCATCAGTTCCTGTTTGGGAAATTATTCGTATGAGATCGCTCTGTGGTTTTTGAATCTCTGAAGGTGTTTGCGCTGCGTCGGTCGGGTTCGCGGCCGGCTGTGCTAGTGTCGCAGATTGTGGCATCCGCGCCGGAAAATTTGTATATGGATTCTGCTGCGCCGACTGGCTTTGTGGCTTGGCTTGCTGTTGCGGCTCCGTCGCGGCCTGATAATTTACGGGTGTTGCCACGGAAGGAGTGGCCTGGGCTGATCTTTCGAGCTTAACTTTCGCGACTGCTGAAAACACGTCGTTATACGGCCACTTGGCGTCAACAAGAGTTTTTATTATTTCATCTTCGGTTTTTCCTGCCGTAAGAGAGTCTTTTATATACTGCACTACGGCGTCCGTGATCATTGTGTAAATTGTATCATATCGAGCCGCACTCGGACTGTTGATAAAAATTTTGTGAGCAAAAAATGAAGCAACCGCGGACGTGTTCGTCGTTAGTGGCTTTTTGGTTTGGGCGGAAGGTTAGGAGAGTTTTTTTCTGGAATGGTGTTTCTTGAGGGGGCGGAATAGCTCCTCGATCGGCAAATAGAGCGAGAATTGCTCAACTGTGTTTGGAATATCCCGGTGCCTTTCGCCTTCAACAAGAAGAATTGCCGACTGCGTCGGAAGAATGTTTGGTTGCAATCGATAAAAAAATCTGGTCAGCAAAGGTGATGCTGACCAGGTTGAATTTGTTGCTTCTACGTCTATGATTGGCTAAAACGAAAAGCCAATGCCCGCAGTAATCATGAGGAGGTTCGATAGGCGCAGCTCGGCACTTCTGCTTCCGGCGGAAGCTTTCGATCGGCCGAGATCAAGCCATTCTGCGCCGAGTGAAACGTGCCACTGTGGAGCAAAACGGTAGGCAAGCTCTGCGCCGGCGAATCCGCCCCAGTGGAAGCGGGCGCTCTCGGAGTGCCCCTCGCTCCGAAGTGACAGGGTGCTCGTAAAGGAGTTCACATTTTCCCTCCAGGAATAGTCCGAGCGTGCGAGCCCAAGACCAAGACCTCCTTCGAGAGTAAGCGAGAGATGTGGGAGAATCGGGATTGTGGCATACGGTCCGAGCCGCGTGATGAAGAGGTCGGTGTGTAGCTTTTCCGAAAGTGATGCGCTCGTGGTCTCGACTGTCGTGTCTCGAAATGGCGGGTCGCTCAAAAACGGTCCCAGCCCGTGCGGATTGCCGCGATACGGTGCAGGCGGCGGCTGTGCAGAGCAGGAATATATGTCGGTGATCAAAACGGATTCTCCGATGGCGTCCTCACTGTTGCGGAAATCCATTTCTGTCCAGCCGACGGATGCAAGGAGTCCGAGAGAGACAGCTTTCCATTTTCGCATGTCCTGCCGAAACATCAGCTCGGCGCCCGCCCGCGGTTTGCCCGCGTCGGTAGCATCTCCAAGAGATGTGCTCTCGAGGCTGTGAAAGAACATGCTGTTGTGGCTGAACTGGGAGGAATTGTTGTATCCCCAGTCGCGCGTAAGTCCGTGGTATCCCGCCATGTTCACATAGCCGTCATCGTATCTGCGGTTGGTGTTTGGAGCTGCAGAGGGCAACGTGAATTGTTGCGGACTCGGACCGAATGACGCCCGTGCGTTCAAAAGCATCGTGCCCCGTGCTTCGACATGGCTCCAAAACTGGTTATCGAAGTAGTCGGACCCCGCCGCTCCCGAAGTGCCAAAAAAGGCAGCGCTTATAATGGCTGCCGCGAATGTTTTCAATGAACTCATAAAACTGACCCTTTCTCTTACATTGTTTACTTTCCGTACGTTTGATAAGCCGTACAGAGTGATATTGTTATTACCATTTTCCTACAGGTGATGTCAAAAATGCGTTCGCGATTTCATTTGCAAAATACGTACTTTTAAAGTACAATTTCCTTGCACATTGAAGTGCGGGAGCTGGTCTAAACAGCTCATAATACTGGGGATGTATTGATTCGATAAGGATGTATCTTGAACTTGCGAGCCGACTCGTCCCGCCGTAAGCGGGACAAAATTTATAACTGCCAACTCTAACCGAGTTACAGCTCCGGCTTTCGCTTACGCGTAAGCAGGGATCGGCTAGCTTGTGCCTCTTAGGCTAGTACCGGTCTTATACAAGGAGACTAGGTCCAGGCCGATGATTCTACGCTTGGAATGAAAACTTAGAATCGTTCGCCAACTCAGGTTGACTACGCTCGTAGACGGTTCAACGACTTCATCTTTACACGTGGGCTCAATACCCGCCATCTCCACTCCTTCGCTTCCTTGCGGAAGCTACGGAGTGCGCAGCACTCCAAGAATAAAGTTGCGAAGGAGTGTCCTCCATAGCTTTAGCGACGGAGGACTTCTTTGTATAATTATCTTATGTACCAGGTTTACATTTTGCAAAGTCAGAAAGATAAAAGTTTTTATACTGGCTTCAGTGAAAATCTCGAAGAGAGAATAGAAGATCATAGCCGGCATATTGTAAAATCTACCAAGGCGAAAGGACCATACAAACTTGTTTGGCATTGCTCATTCGGAGATAAAAAGAAAGCACTAGATTTCGAAAAATATCTAAAATCTGGTTCTGGTTTTGCTTTTCGCAATAAACATTTGATCTGAAAACTCTTTTGCCATCTTCAAACTCTTCTCCGCTTCCAAAAGATTCTCAAGCACCCACACGATTATATTTGTATATAAATAAAACGAGCCGCTGCGTTGCGCAGAGGCTCGTTTTTTGTTGGGACGGTTTTAATGTAAAGAACTCACTTGCTTCGAGCGCGCTCCATGAAGAGCAGGATCTCTATCCATGTCGAGCTCTCCGGCAGGTTGAGAATTTTCGCGGCTTTGCTCCGCCGCGCTTCGGTGCAAAATTTGTGAACCCGCGGTTCGGCAAGAATGTCTTCCCATGAAGCGGTTACAGGAAGTGAGAGACCGTCGGCCACAAGTGGCCGGATGTCATCGAGCGTCGCAGCGGTCGGAAGCTTCAGGCGATACGTAAGCACCCTCCGCCAGTAATTGTACTTCTCCATGTAGGAGCGGAGATCAACGGGTTTCGGACTTCGCACAGTATGCGGCTTTTCGAAATGCGCGGACGTTGGTGCGAGACGGCATCCTGAAACAAGAGCCGTAGAGAGGAGAAAAAACAGCCATGATTTCATTTTCAAAACCCTTTCTAAACTATTCAAAAGTTTGGGGAGTTTAACTGCATAGAACCTATCAGACGCGGGAACAAAAATCAATTGAAGGCGGTAGCATGAATAAAAAAAGCGAGCTTCCGCATTGCACGGAAGCTCTTTTTGTTTGGTAGGGATGAGGAATCCCCGGGATGTGTGCGCCAGCGATTCTGCCACATCATGCGGCAGTCGAATGTCCACTTCGCCGGCCCACATAAGGAATAGTATATGTCAAAACACAGCCGTCAAGTTTTTTACCGCCGTATCAATGGCATGTAGGATTTACTTTTCCCGCGCACTTGCTGTACGCTGGAGATAGTTGTTTCTGTTGAATTGATAACAGAATATAAGGCATAAACACTGAAACGAAAGACACAACAGTATGGAACAAAAAGAACATAAAAAAGACAAATTCTTCGAACGAATGGAAGCGATCGGGCTCTCTTTGAGCTATGGTGAAGTTCGGCTCAAATCGGGAGAATCAGAAACGCCTCCGTCTAAGGTTTGCATCAAAAGCAGATTTTCGCGGCGCGTGGCCCTGAAGTGCCCGATAGTCGGAGCGGCGATGGAGATTACCGAATCGGCACTCGCGATTGCGTTCGCAAAGCTTGGTGGCATCGGCATCATCCACTCTGCACAGACTCCCGAACGGCAGGCATGGATGGTGGCAAAAGTGAAACGCCATTTGGGTGCAAAAATCGACAGGCCGATCACTATTCACGAAAATGACACGATGGGCGAGATCAAAGACCGGATGGAAAAAAGGGGATATGGGTTCAATAGTTTTCCGGTGGTCGGCCCAAATCTGCACATTATTGGGATTATAACCGGGAGAGACTTCAGCTTCTGCCATGACTCTTCAAAAAGAGTGGGCGAGGTAATGTCGCGGGATGTGATCACTGCTTCGGCTGACACCGATCTCAGGCAGGCGTATGAAATTATGGCACGCGCAAAGAAGAAAACACTTCCGCTGGTAGACGCAGATCGGAAAATCGCCGGTCTCTACGTATACTCGGATGTCGATCGGATACTCTTTGGAAATGTTGCAACGGATATGTACAACACTGACGGTAATGGGCATTTGCGGGTAGCGGCGGCAATCGGATCCGGCGACGAAGAGCTTGAAAAACGGGCAACGCTTCTCGTTGAACGGGGAGTTGACGCGCTCGTAATTGATTCAGCAGTTGCCGACACTAAAGACATGAGAGAAACTCTGGTTAAGGCAAAAGAACGGTTTCCGGATACAGATATTGTGATCGGAAATATCTCGGAGCCAGAGTCTGCGCTCCGACTCGCAGAAGCGGGTGCTGATGGAATAAAAGTTGGGCAGGGACCTGGCTCAATCTGCACAACACGCCTCGTTGCCGGCTATGGTTGCCCGCAACTCACAGCGGTATACGAATGCGCAAGGGCTCTTCGCGGAAGAAGCATACCTACACCTGTACTCGCGGACGGTGGAATAACCTACTCCGGAGATATTCCGGTTGCAATAGGCGCGGGGGGTGATTGCGTAGTTGGGGGCCGTCTTTTTGCCGGAGCGGACGAAGCCGCTGGAGAAGAGGTGACATATCAGGGGCAGAGTCATAAAAAGTTCCGTGGAATGGCATCTCTGGACGCGATGGAAGCAAGCAAGACCGCACGCGCTCGGTATCGCCAGGCAGATACGGCAAAAGCACAGTTTGTAGCGGAAGGAGTGGAAGGACTTGTCCCATGTTCCGGTCCGCTCGCATCTACATTTATCCAACTCACCGAAGGACTACGGCGAGGCATGGGCGCAGTCGGCGCGGCGAGTATACAAGAATTGCAGCTCAAAGCTGATTTCCGCCGGGCATCGGCGACAGGTGCGGCAGAGTCCCATCCGCATGGGATTGTGATCACACGTGAGCCACCGAACTATTCGGTTCCAAGAAAAACAATTGCTTAAACAAAATTTCGACCCGTTGATTTCAACGGGTCGATTTTCTTTTTAGCGACGGCGGGGATATTGACCGCGTATAAAAATTTTGTATACTACTGATCGCAGGGGACCTGTTTGTCTCCTGTATCGTAGAATGCCGCGCAAAATATCACCGCGGCGAAAAGGGCTCCTGGAGAAATCTGGAGCCCGATTTATTTATCCTCTTTAATTAATGCCACAGGACTTGCAGCGGGGCATTTTCCGGGGATACTATATAATCTATAAATGTCCGTTTCTGCTTCTGAACAAAAAATATGTCCCGATTGCGGCCCGGCGACAGTGAATCATCGCGTTGAATGGTTTTCCGCACTGCTCGACTCCGCGCTTTCCCCGATTTTGGGCGTGTGCGACTCCATATGGCGAAAACTCGGAGCTTCTTTTTATCGCCTGCCACTTGCCCGGCTTGCATTGCCATTGTTTAGAATCCTCACGGCACTTCATCTTGGCACTCTCGCGAACGCATGCGATGAAAAAGATAATCTGCGAACGAAAGCGCTGTGGGAATCGGCGGACAAGCGGGGAATTAAAATGTGGCAATTCCGCTTTTTTGGAAATTCGGATGCTTCGGTGCTCGTCGCGCGTAGCAGGAATGTGATACGGGTGTTCGACGGCTTGCCGCGCGTCGAGCGCATGCCATCGGCGTCTTTAAAGTGGATGGACAATAAAGGCGTGATGAAGAAAAAATTTCTTGCGGTGGGGATTCCCGTCGCGAAGGGTGGATCGTGTTTCACTATTCATCGAGCACTCGAAATTTTCCGGAGCGTTGAGAAGCCGGTCATCGTGAAGCCGCATATCGGTTCACGCAGCCGGCACACATTTGTGCATATCGCCGACGAAAAAATTTTGGAGATTGCTTTTCGGAAGGCGAAGCAGCTTTCTCCGTGGGTGATGGTTGAGGAAGAGCTGATAGGCATGGTGTTTCGGGCGAGCGTTGTTGCGGGGAAGCTCACGGGCGTCATCCGGCGAGAGCCGCCGCATGTGATAGGCGATGGTGTCTCGACCGCGCGGGTGCTCACCGAGGCCGACAATAAAAATCCGCACCGCCTGGGGCCAATTTTTCATATTATTCCGATGGACGAAGAAGCGGACGAAGAGCTGCGGCGGCAGGGCCTGATGTGGAATTCTGTTCCGGCGCAGGGGACATTCGTAGCGCTCAATCAAAAAGTGAGCCGGAGCTATGGCGCCACAACGAGCGACATGACGCCGGCAACGCATCCCGCAAATGTCGAACTATTTGAAAAAATCGCACGCGTGCTCGGAGATTCGCTCGTCGGGATAGATTTTATTATTGATGATATTTCGCGTCCGTGGATGGAGACAAAGCGGTGCGGGGTGATCGAGTGCAATAGTTTGCCGTTTCTCGATCTGCATCACTATCCCTTTAAGGGAACGCCGCGGGATGCCGCCGGGGCTCTGCTTGATGCTGTTTTCCCGATTGTCACACGTTCTGCTGAAACTGTATCTGCCGATATATCAATCCATTCTTCCAAAATTTCCAAAAATTCTTCCCGGCGCGCCTCCATCATCCGTTCCAAAAAATGAGCGAAGGGATATGCCTCCGGCGTCCGCTCGTAATGACCACGGACTTCCCCGTCGTTAAAAATGCGCAAATGGTATTGCGAGTGGAAGCCGTCGCACTTTCGGAGGCTTACTGATTCGTCCGCGTCCACCCACGCCACAAAGTGATTTGAAAAACCGTTCCGCGCGAGGTGCTCGATGAGCTCCTGTTTGTTTTTTCCATGCCGAATCCAGCCCAGTGGATATTTTTGCCTGCCCGTGTGATGAATAATGCCAAGCTCAAGCAGTCCGTCCCGAACATAGGGAAAAACAGGCGTGATAACGCGCCACGCGTTTTTTTTGCAGGCATCCATCAGTGAGCGGAATCCCGATTTGATGGCACTCATAAAATTATTTTCAAATGAAGATTACAACGCCGGAGCCGCTTTGTAAATATAATAATAACATAGAAATAGACCTCATAAAAAGCAGATTCCGCTGCATGCATGGAACGCAAAAGCCCCCCGACCTATGTCGGAGGGCTTTTGGATATTTTCCGTGCGCGATTGCAGAGAATAAAATTTTTTACGAAGCAGTTTTTGTCGGAGTTTCGGTCGGGGTATCTTTTTCCCGTGCCCGGAAGAAAAAGACGGCTGCGAGAATTGCCAAGATGCCGATGGCGGACAAAAGAATATTTTTGGGTGTCATAATGGAGGTGGCGGCAGCAGTCGCGGGAAAAGCGGCGCTCGCGGAATGAGACAATGCAGCTATCCCGCTCATTTTTTCCGTATCGAGCGAGCTTGGCAGTGCAGGCATTGTTTCCTCCATAACACTGGGAGATTTTGCAGCAAGCGGCTTTTGTCCTGCGGACATGGCGGATGTATGGGGCGCGGGAACGGCTGATGGACCCCTCGCGAGGGACCGGCCGGAGTCTGTGAGCGATGCCTGTATTCCCGCAAGACGGGTTTGTATCGCGGCGAGTGCCACGGAAATCTGCGCTGTATCCTGCGGCTGGCCGGTTTTCAGGCTAGCGTCTAACTGATTCAAGACATTCCCTAAAATATCGAGACTCTGCTTCAATATCACCATGCTTTGCGCTTCCGTCTCCGATGGCTGAACCATAGAAGAGGAGGCATGCGCGGGAGAAATCCCGAGAGCAAAGCCAACTGTTATAACTGAAACCACGAAATAAAAAATGGGTTTTTTCATAATAATAATGAATTAGTTTATATACGTTATGACTTCGCACAAAAACATGGATAGATCTCCGTTTCAAAATGTCTTCAGTAGAGCCGAAAATATATTGAGGCGGAAACCGTATATGTCAAAGAACGGTTAAAATCTGCTGCTTTCAGCATACATAACTGGCGGGAGATTTCAATCACCGCGTGTCCACCGGTTATTCACAGGACAGGTGGAAGAAACCGCTTGACGACCGCCCGTTTTGGGTATATATTCAAAACATGTCACGACCGAGATGCAAATTCAAAGTGGGATTTTGCCCGAAGGTGAAAAGCTTTAAGCCCGAGGGAATTTCTTTTGCGGCATGCGGAGGCGTGGAGCTCACTGCCGAAGAAGCCGAAGCGATGCGGCTCAAAAACGTGAAGGGATTGGACCAGACGGCGGCGGCGAAGAAAATGGGGGTTTCGCAGAGTACATTCCAGCGGGTACTCTCCTCTGCATATAAAAAAGTGTCAAGCGCGCTTATGGAGGGAAAGGCGATCAGGATCAGCGATAAAAAAACTAATTAATTTTTAATAACCAATGAACATAAACGAAAAGTTCGGCATTGTGGCGGATCAAGAAACAATTGAAAAGACGGTAGCCGCACTCTCCGCGAATGGTATTCGGGGCATCGTCGTGGAGAACGGCGAGGAGGCGAAGAAAAAATTTCTGGAGTTGGTTCCGGCCGGCGCGGAAATTATGAATATGACATCAGCGACTCTCGACGCTATCGGGGTTGCGAAAGAAATAAACGAGTCGGGAAAATATAATTCCGTCCGGACGAAGCTCATGGCGATGAATCGGGAAACGCAGGGAAGTGAAATGCGAAAGCTGGGCGCCGCGCCCGATTGGGCCGCGGGATCGGTACACGCCGTGACTGAAGATGGGGTAGTCTTAATTGCGTCAGCGACCGGAAGCCAGCTTCCTGCCTATGCCTACGGCGCGGGGCATGTAGTGTGGGTGGTCGGCGCGCAAAAACTGGTTAAGAACGTTGACGAAGGCATGAAGCGAATTCAAGAATACACGTTTCCACTCGAGGACAAGCGTGCGCAAAAAGCATATGGCATGCATAGCAGCATTAATAAAATATTAAGAATAAATAAAGAAGGAACGCCCGGCAGGATCACGATGATTATCGTAAAAGAAAAGCTGGGATTTTAACGGGATTCTCTTGACGGTTTTAAAAATGAGTGTAGGCTCAAGTGAGTGTAGATTAACAAAAAGGAACATGAATGAATCTTATTCTGGAACGACTCGGCGCAGAAACTTTCCTTGCGGTTCTCTCGGAACTTCCCAAAACCGACATATGGATTCCCTATGTCGAGAAACGATTGATTCGCCTGTGGCGAACGGATGGCTACGACCGGCGCAGTCCACTCACTGCCGCATATCTCAATCGGTATTGTCCGATCACTGCGGTATATTTTCATATCACCGGCATCGAAATACAAAGTTGTTTTTGGGTGCCCGAGATGACGGAAGATTTTGGATTTCTCCCGCGAGAACTGGTTGAAATTTCTTATGCAACCGATGGATGCGACTGCGGCCAGCGGTACACGCGTGCACTCCGAAACAAAATACTCGCCGCATTGGAACTCCCGCCGGAAAATACGAATCGGTGATAGCCAAAAAGTACCAAACCGAGGCGCCATAAGCGCCTCAGTCCTTTTTAAAGTTTAAAGCCGCGACAGTTTTTCGATGCTCGTCACGACATCCGGCAACTCGAGGCACGATGCCTCGTTTTCCACTGAGCCGGAAAAATGTCCGGCATCATGTTTTATAATTATCTCCGCGCCGAGTTTATTTTTAAAAATGTCAGCGTATGTGAGATCCACATACTGATCGTTATCCGAATGGATTGCGACAAACCCTTTCGCACTCGCACGGACTTTTTCAAAATTGATTGGCGTGGTGAAAAAGCTTTTAAGTTCATCGTATCCGACGTTTTCTGTGAACCCTGCCACAAGCACCACGCCGCCGACTTTCTCTCCCTCTCGAAGTGACTCCAAATATCGGAGTATGGTGGCGCACCCAATGCTGTGTCCGATGAGATTGGTGTTTTCGTCAGGCACTCCGACCGCATCTTTTAAAACCGGAAGCCACTTTTCTAGGTCCGGCTTTGCCGTCTCCGGGAACGCCGGAACCGTAACCGCAAATCCTTTTTTAGTGAGTTCTCTTTTCGCATAGGGATACCAGCAGTAATCGGGGTATCCGTCCCAGCAGTGGACGATAACAACTCGTTTCATAAATCTCATTCTACTTCATTTTTGCCTGATTTGCCTGTGGCGCTAAACGCGAATACTGATAAAATAGATTCATGGATGCGATGCGGAAAACATGTGCAAATTGTGCAAGCGAATTTGAAATTGCGCCGGAAGACTTCGATTTCTATAAAAAGATTTCCGTTCCCGCGCCGACATGGTGCCCGGAGTGCAGAATGAAGCGCCGATTTATGTGGCGCAACGAAAGAAATTTGTATCGCCGGAAATGCGCGCTCACGGGGAAAGACATCATCACGTGCTTCGCGCCGGATTCGAAAGTAGCAGTCTACGACCGCGACGTCTGGTGGTCTGATCAGTGGGACCCGATGACGTTCGGGCAAGAATACGATTTCAAAACGCCATTTTTTGCGCAGTTTAAAAAACTGTTAGAACGCACGCCGATGCCGGCGGTGTTTAATTCAAGCTCGGTGAATAGTAATTATTGCAATCACGTCGGCGAATCAAAAAATGCCTATCTCGTTTCCGCGTCATGGCGAGCGGAAGACGTTATGTATTCTTCGCGCATCGGTCTTTCAAAAGATTGTGTAGATGTATTCGCGGTTATAGAGTCCGAGCTATGCTATGAAGACATAAGTTCATTTAAATTATATAAAACTTCTTTTTCCGAAAATTGCGAAAATTGTACAGAGTCCTGGTTTCTCTATGACTGCAAAGGATGCTCAAATTGTTTTGGCTCGGCCAACTTAAGAAACAAGCAATATTATATTTTTAACGAACCATATTCTAAAGAAGATTATTTCAAAAAAATTAAAGAATTTGATTTAGGAAGCTACCGCGGACTTTGCGAAGCAGAAAATAAATTTGCAGAAATACGAAGTAGGGCGTTACGGAAATATGCCAATGTCGCGAATGTTAAGGATACAACTGGAGACAACTTAAAGCATGTATCGAACTCCAAAGAATGTTTCGACATTTATAACGACGTGCGTGATTCAAAATGGTGTATGAATGGTGGCATGAAGATGGCGGATAATTATGACGGATATGGCGTGGGGGCGGATTTTGAATTGGGATACGAAACTATAGACACCGGAAAGGAAGCTTCCAAGCTTTTATTTACTATTGTTGTGTGGGCAAGTACAAGTGTCCAATATTCTTATAACTGTTTCGGTTGCGAAAACTGTTTCGGTTGCATCGGCCTGCGAAATAAAAAGTATTGCATATTGAATACGCAGTACACGCCGGAGGATTATAAAGTATTGCTTCCAAAAATAATCGAGCAGATGAATGCAATGCCGTACGCGGACAAAAAGGGAAGAGTATTCGGTTACGGCGAATTCTTCCCGCCGGAGATTTCACCCTTTGCATACAACGAAACCGTGGCGCAGGAATATTTCCCGCTTTCTGAACTTGAAGCTGTGGAAAAAGGATATTCGTGGAGAAATTTTGCAGACCGAAACTATGCGCCGACAATTCTTCCGGAAAAATTGCCCGACAATATAAAAGATGTGCCGGATTCGATTACGAAAGAAATCATCGGGTGTGCACATGCAGGAGGTTGCGATGAGCAATGCACAACAGCATTCAAAATTACCGAGCCGGAACTGCAGTTTTATAAACGCCTCAATCTGCCTTTGCCGCGGCTGTGCCCCAACTGCCGCCACGCGAGCCGGCTTGCCAAACGCAATCCGCCGAAATTATGGAAACGTACATGTATGTGCGCGGGCTCGACAAGCTCACCGCAAGCCGGCATCGAATCCGAAAAAGCAACCAGAAAAAATACCGCAACGCATTTTCATGGAACTGAAAAATGTCCGAACAGTTTTGAAACCTCGTATGGGCCCGACCCGCGCTACGCCGAAGGCTCCGGCGAGGCGAGTCGCCCGGAGACTGTTTATTGCGAGGCCTGTTACAATAATGAAATTGCATAAATAAAATAAATAAAAACAGGCCGGAGTCTCGCTCGCCTCGCTATAGCTCCGGTCGCACGTCGCCGAAGCGGCTCTGGCGAACGGCGCGCGAAGCGGGCGGAAGCTCGATTTGAGCGAAGGCGGATGAGCAGTACTATAACGCCGAAGTGGTATAGGAAAAATTGACTTAAAACCTTGCTTCTATTATAACGGGACTAGTGTAGTTGACCTGAATGTAGGAAGTTTGGGTTCGACGAATTGAAAAAATAATGACTTATATGGCTAAAACCAAACGAAAGAAAAAACAGTATGACAGAAACGAAAAATACGGACCGCTTTGCCCGTTTGATTGCAAAGACAACCTTGCTCACGCTCGGACTCCTCGGCTTTTCGCCGGAAAGTTCTGCTGATCCAATCGCTCTTGCGGTTGGGAAAACAGCCACAAATGCCCTGCGGCTGACATGGAACAGCCAGACGGGAAAAGTGTACCGAGTGATCGGTGCGCCTAGTCTCCTTACCACATGGACGAACATCTCGTCGGTTACGGCAACTCTTGCTCAAGCGGAAACATTCGTGTTTCCATCGGGACCGCAGGGCTTTTTTAAAGTGCAGCGAGATACTCCGGTCGGAGGCGACGTGTTCCTTCGGAGCGGACAAACGCTCTCAGGGGTCGTTGCAATCGACACGATTGCACTTACGACGACCGGATCAAATGTGGTCACGGGCCTTCGGTTGCTCGACGTGTACAACGGCCGAACCAACCTACTCGGCTCGATTGATGATCGGCTGCCGTCGGAGAGCGTCAGGTTCATGGTGGACACCTCGTTCCTCCAATCCGGCGATCACATGCTCCAAGTGCAGACGACAGACGACAACGGCCCGGAGAACACCGCCGACCAGGCGAACATCGAATACTCGGATCCCGTTTCGGTTCATATCGCCAATCCGATTTATTTTCCGGACTACAAAGCGCCGGACGTAAATTGGAAATTGACGATCAGTTTTGGAACTACCGTGCCCGAGGGAACGTGGCAGGTTGATGTCTACGATGACACCGGCAGTTTCGCCGGCACGGCAAAAGGAGATCTTGCTACGCGAGACGCAAACGGTTTGATCACCATTGAAGATGGTTATGCCTATCAGAACTGGTACTACAACGATTATTCCACCGAGTACTTCGATGTCGTAATCTCCGTCACTCCGTCCGCAGCCGCAGCGGCCGCGGGCAGTCCTGCACCCGCCGGGCCCACGAAATACGTCCGCAAACGGGTCAAGCATCGTGCTCAACAGCGAACGTACGTCGTCGCTGAAGATCCCCGGCTTCTCGCCGCGGATGGAACGCGGACGCTGATGGACGCGATGATGGACACTGCCTACGCCGGACTCGCGACTCTCGGATATCCCTTCGACCTTCAAACTATGGCGATCAATACCTCCGGCGGAATTCCGGGAGGGGAGGGTTGGAACATGCTGGGCTCAACCCAGATGTTCGCCAACCTCAATTATGCCCTGGCGTACGCAACGAACGCCCAATACCGAAATCCTGTTCAGATCACGGATATGTTTTCGGTTACGCATGGTTGGGGGAACGGCAT
>CAYQKB010000007.1:0-31476 GCA_964418085.1 uncultured Candidatus Saccharibacteria bacterium | reverse complement strand
AGCTGAAAACCACCTCGCGTGCGATTGCACACAGATTTACCGACACTCCCAAGCGCCGCCACATTTTTAAATCTTTATACATCCACACGAACAAAAACCAAAAAACGATTTCGATTATGAATCCCGAATAATATCCAAAGAAACCAAAGCCTGGAAGAAGCATTTCTTATTATGGAGTATTGATCCCCCCCGTGCGTTTAAAAAGCCTGAAAATAAGTATGCCGATAATCGCCACTGTCACAAGAAGCGCAATGAGCATGAGATACGGAGATCTCTCGCTCAAGGGCACCTCGGGAGGCTTTGGTGCAACATACGAAGGGTTTGCGATTTCGCTTGCCAAGGTGAATTGAACCCTGCCCATCTTATCAAAATATCCAAGATAATTTTTCAAATCATAATCCGGAAATCGGGCCGCTGGATTCCCGTAATAAACCGCGTACGTGAGCGCCGGATCATATCCAAAAACCAACTTCCGAAGCAAGCCGTAGGCGGTGGCTGCACTTATGTGAATCGGGGCATTGTCTTTATTAAAAATAGTCAATCGAAAGTAGCGATAATTTGTTTCCGGATATTCGAGGGTCGTCTTACTTCCCGTAAACGCCGGCGTCTGATAGGAAAAAAGAACATCCCGATACTGTACGATGTTCCATGACTGCATATCATTACTGCCCTCAAGCGCTACCTCTCTATTGAAGTTGGTATCCTGCGTCTCCAGAACCAACTTACTCGTGGGCAACCCCGTCGCTCCAATGTCGAGCGTTGCAATGGAAACGAATTTCGTCTTGTTTTCTTCCTGCGTCAACACCGTTCCTGCATACGCAACTTCTTTCGCGGCAATTGCGGTTTCGCGGTACACCGTCGCTCCCAGGATACGAAGCGGGTGCTCGCCATTGTCCATAATTTTTATCCGCAAAAATCGCATGGTTGAATCCGGATATTTGACCAACAGATTCTGGGCTTTGAACTCCACGGTATAGTCGTAGATGGACTGACCCGAAGCAAGCGTCAACCACTGTTGCATGTCAGCGCTCCCCTCTACGGTTACCTGACGCCGAAAATTTATGGAATCGGTTCCTATCTCAATCGCGTTGTGAATTATTCCGTCTTTTCCCAAATCGGCGACGAACGTCGTAATTCCGCTCGCCGTATCCACGCCTTTGTCCAATATCCGCACGGGATAGCTGGCCCGGCCGAATTGCGGAGCTTCGGTAACGAGCACATACGACACTTCGCCGCTCGCCGAATCGATAATTCGGATATCGCTCATATCCGACTTGGCATGGCCAAAAATTTCCTGATCGAAAACCACCTCGCCAAATCCCTTCGTCTGCTCTCCCGCCGGCGGTACAAGCGCTTTCTTAAACTGCCAATTTGCCAAACTGAAATCCGCCCTTGCTGCAGATACCCCACAAAGCAAGACGAGGAAACCCGAGAACAATACCCTCTTCGCGAATGACCTCATTGAGATAAAATAAATTCTTTAATCTTGTCCTTATAGCGATAAAAGAGAAAAGAGACTACCAGTAAAATTATTCCGAGGACGATGAAAGAAATGATCCTGTACAAATCCGAGAGTGCGGAAGTGTCGTAGAAGAACACTTTGAGGATAACGATCCCAAATCCGATTATGGACAAAATCCGCGAGGCACGCGAGTGTTTTAAAATTCCCACCACCATAAGCACTGCCGAATACACTCCCCACAAAACCGAAAGCGAGAGATTTTCCATATTCACCAGAGACTGGTACTCCGGCGAGTTATAGCTGTTCTCGTTGTAGTTATAGGAATATACCGACGGCGCACTCGGAGTCTCCAGGGCCGCTATGCGCTGATTGAAATAAGCCGACGATTCCGCGCTCAAAATATACACGCTCAAAAGATTCGCCGCAACGCCCAGAACGGCCGGCATTGCTTTTTCCCCATCAAGGAGTTCATCGCGGTGCCGATGATATAAATTGGCGCCGGCGAAGAGTGCCGCGATAGAAAGCACGAATGTCCAAAACCGGTTATTAAATATCAAAACATATTCGCTGATCGGCTCTTTAAGGTATGCTTCAAATCCGATAAGGCGGAGAACAGTTACGGCAAAAACAATATTCGCGAACATCCTGATGTTGTGACTTTTGAGCGCGAACCCAGTCCAGGCAAGCACCAAGCCCTCTATCGCCCAAGCAATCGTAATCCACATACCATGAAGCTGAATAGGCACCGCCACGGTTACAAGCACCAGCCCCACCCCTCCCAACGCGAGGATGGCATATTTATCTTCTTTATTCGTTTCTGCGATCATGTACGCGGCGAGAAGATACGCAGCCGCCCCCAGCACAAAGAAAAAGCCCAGATACGGTTCGTACAACGGCTTAAGGAGAAAATAACTGGTACTGAAGTATGCCAATGCGTTCAAACTGTTCACTATCACGTCGTTTTCGGTAGAAATTTTTTTCTTTGAGACACTCGAGAGAAAAGCCGCGACCAAGAACACCGCAAAGAACGCGGTTAAGAAAAACATTGTGGGCCATAGCTTATCCGGAGAATAAAATCGTACTGACCACATGTAATAAACAAAATATGTACCAAAAAAGCTTAGCAGGTACGTCCCGAGCCATTTTTTAAAGTAACTGATTCCCAAAAAGCTCAAGTCGAGAAGGAGAATATACGTGAATAGGGCTACTTGGCTGTCAGTGCCGTTCGAAACTAAAAACGGGGTGAGAAATCCCCCCAAGAGCGACATATTCGCCAATCGAGCGCTGTCGGATTTGAGGGAAAGCACGGCTCCGCCGGCCGTTATTATCGCCATAAAAATAAAGGCGGTCGTCTGATCTATGAGTTGATAGAAATTGAAGGCGCCGTAAATTGAGAGATATAAAATCGCGAGACCGCCTCCGCTCAGGAAAAATGAGTACTGGCGATACGTCTCCTTCCGGGAAAGAATATCGCCGACAACGAGAAGTGCTATGCCGGCGATAATCCCCATCATCACCCGGCCGGTTACACCGATTAAATTATTCTCAAAAGCATATTTCAGGAAGAATCCCACACCAAAGAGAAGCGCAATAATCCCAACGCCGGCAAACCATTTTCCGGTAATTTTGGTTTCCACGCTCTCGGTTTTTTCCACATCCGCACTTACGGGCGTGGTTCGCACGGACTCGCCCATCGGCTGAATCTGCGAAGAAGATGCTTCGAGCGTAGTTTCGAAAATCGGCCTTCTTTCGCCTGTCACACCTTCAAGCTCTAAAACTCTAGCATTAAGATCTTCAATCGCAGACTTAATTTTTTTGAATTCCGCGCGAGTATCTCCTATTGGCGCTACTGTACTGCTCGCACCAGCCTTGAGCAGACTTGCTTCAATGTCCGCATCTTTCCACCCTGCTTTTTTGAGAGCAGAGCGAATTTCCTCGACGAGCACTCCTTTCTGAATCCTCTCCCGTATGTATTGAACGAGATCGGGTTCGGCCATTTTAGAATTTTACCGATACCGGCTGCTCAGCAGCGGGTTCCGCATCGAAAAATTCCACCTTTTTGAAATTGAACGTGCTTGCGAGAAGATTTGAGGGAAACACTTCGATTCGGGTGTTGAAGTCGCGGGCGTTCGCATTGTAGAAGCGGCGCGATGCCTGGATTTTGTTTTCAGTGTCAGAAAGCTCTGCCTGGAGCGAAAGGAAATTTTGATTCGCCTTAAGATCGGGATACGCTTCAGAAACCGCGAAGAGTGATTTCAAAGCCCCCGAGAGCATATTCTCCGCAACCAGCTTTTCTTTGCCATCGGTTATTCCCATCGCTTTTGTTCGTGCCTCAGTAACCTTTGTGAATACCGAGTCTTCATGCTTCGCATACCCCTTCACAATCTCAACCAAGTTGGGAATCAAATCATATCTCCGCTTTTGCTGAACTTCGATATCCGAAGCCGCCTCCTGCACCCGATTCCTCAAGCGAACCAGGCTGTTGTACATAAACACGACCCACGCTATTACCACACCGACGAGTATTAAAAGTATCATGGTGTCCATTATAGCAGAACGTTAATTAAATTTGAAGGTGGAGAGGTTATAATGCATTGCAGGAAATAGGAATGGCGGTAATTGAGACCACGCTTGTTTCACCCGAGCGAACTGTAACAGTTTGTGGGAAATTTCCTTGCCAGCAGCTACCCGAACAACTTAAGTTCGGCTGATAATAATCTTGATGAATGGTGTATGTGCCTGCTGGTAAATTTATGCCAAACGTTCCATCGGAATTGAAAGACAACTTTCGAATCAGCATATCTCCTTGATAAATTGTGATACCAAAATTTTTTGGATCATTCCCCTGAGTGGAGCAGGAATAGAAAGCGCCGCCTACCGTTCCCCGAAGAGTGCCCGCGGAGCTTGGAGAAGGCATATCTTCCACGACTATATTATTTTTCTTATCGAGGCCGTAGATATGATTTGCGTCGTGTGCCAATATATAATTTCCATTGCCGTCCTGTGCGTAGGTACTGCCCGTTACGACAAATGTATTTGGGTCAGCTCCGGAAATTAATTTGCCTTCGTACCAGACATGCGATTTATCTTTGGCAAAGGTTGTATCGTAATCTGTAAACGATTCGCCATATTTTCCGGAATTGACGGCGTATGGGATTTGATATTGCTGTCTGATTGCGACGAATGTCGCTGGGTCCGCGCCGGAGAGAGCGGCTGCTTCAGGAGACCAGCCGGAATACACACGCACTCCATCGGTGGCATATGGAGTTCCGGCCGTGCCGTCAGTGTATCCGTCAGAGTATGCACTGATAAGCCTAAATGTTGACGGATTGGCGCTGGCGACAACATCGCCCCGCCAGTTATACACGTGATCGCTTGTAATGTACCAGTAGCCAACTTTAGTACCGATGGCACCAAGCAGAACTCCCGCAGTAGTAATAGTTTGTCTTTGCTCATCCACACTTACCGGCGTAGCGACGGATGGATCCGTCGCAGTAATCGTTTTTGCAATATTAATGTAGTTTGGCCCGACGTCGCGGCTATTAAACAGGAAGACAACAAAATTATGAGCACTTAAAGGAATGACTGCGCCCGAGCAACCAGCATTAAGCATATGAAGACCGCCCATAGTATTAGAGGAAACATCAGCGGCTTTCGTGGAAGCAGGAATACTATATCGAGACCCATCCTTTTCGCTATAGCCCGTGTACGCAGGAATTTCCTCCATCCAGGCATGATCGAAATAGTAACGGTGAGCCGGAACAGACGATCCGCTCATAGGAGAGCAAAGATCGTATGGTATCGTAATCTCACGAGTGGGAGAATTGAATTCATCAATGGTGATGACATCGCCGTTATACCCATTCGGTTCAGCTGGCGGAGCTATTGTAAGCGTCTTTTGAACTGTGCCGCCGGCATAATTATTTTTCGTTGCGGTGTTCTGTACCGTCCACGTGTTTGGATACCAAAATGAAAATCCGAAATTGGAATCGGTATATTGGCTCATTCCCGTTACGCCATTTTTTAAAGAGCTCGGCTCGGTGAATTTGAAGGTGGAGAGGATTTGTTCAAATAGAACCTTTTTGTCTTTGGGTATTGAATATGGGACGGGATGACCAACAATGAAAACTTGCTTATCGTTCTGTCCCAAAACGCGTACTTCTGCCTTATTCATCCTAGTTTCCCATTCATCTTGGGTAAGGGAGCTGATACTAAAGAGAACACCTGTATTGAAAAAACCAAAACCAATCCCATTTGGGATTTCAACGACCTCGGAAAGTTTCCAATTCGTTGGATATTTAAACTCAAACCCATATTTATCATTGCGGTAGGTTTGCCAATTTGAAGTGTCGACATTGGGACTTATGACCTGCTGCTGACCTTGAGACGTTTGCACGGACTGCTGCTCGGCCGGTTGCGGCTGTTGCGTCGCCACATACACCGATGCGCCGATGCCGAAGAGCACCGCCGCGGCGATGATAATTAATGCGACCAGAGGAATGAATCCGGATATTCTTTTGTGCATATTAAAAGTATAGCAAATCGAAACTTTATTTTGCCCGTTCGAAAACCAAAAACTGGTGAGGATAGATATTTTCTTCATTCACAATTCCCTCTTCGGTTTTGACAAGCTTCCACTTTGCCTCGTCCAGAGCTTGTCCAGAAACCCCATATTCTGCAAGCGCATCGTTATGTTCGGCTACAAACCGCTCATCCCTCCTCGGAGTAGAGTCTACACCTTCGTCGGGCTTCACGGTTTTCGCTCGAACCTCCTGATGCGTTGCAACGAAAGAGGGTTTCTGGATAAGCTCTATCGGAAAATACGCGTCGCCCTCGAATTCCTTTTCAATGACGGTGAGATAGATTCTGCCAGCGATGTTCATTGCCTGTTTGTAAATTTCTCCGCCGCCGATGATGAAAATTTCGTCGGCACCGGGAGCGGCAACCGCCTTCTCGATTGCGGCTTCAAGCGAAGGAGTGATAATGCATCCAAGCGCGGAAAACTCCGGCTGGCGTGTGACCACTATGTTTGTCCTATTTGGGAGGGGCTTGCCGATAGATTCAAACGTTTTTCGCCCCATGATGATCGGGTGATGGGCGGTCAGCCATCTGAACCGTTTCATGTCGGCGGGCAGTTTCCACGGGAGCGTGCCACCAACGCCGATAACTCTGTTTTTTCCCATCGCGGCTATGAGTGAGATCATGTTAGTAGAATTTTTAATTTACAATTTTTAATTTTCAATGAAAAAAAGCGTTTTTTAAAAATCTGCAATTGATAATTGAAAATTGTTACTTGAAAATTAATTTCATACAGCGATAGGCGCTTTGATTGCCGGATGGGAATCATAATTTTTGAGCTCAAAGTCTTCGAACTTGAAATCAAAGATGGATTTTACATTCGGATTTATTGCCATAGTCGCGAGCGCCTTCGGAGAGCGGGAAAGCTGGAGCTTCACCTGCTCCATATGATTTAAATAAATATGCACGTCGCCGAAGGTATGCACAAATTCGCCGAGCTCTAAACCAACCACCTGTGCGACCATCATGGTGAGGAGCGCGTATGAGGCGATGTTAAACGGCACGCCGAGAAAAACATCGGCGCTTCGCTGATAAAGCTGGCAGGACAATTTTCCATCCGCAACATAAAATTGAAAGAGGCAATGACACGGCGGCAATCCCGCTTTTGCCATCTCCTCGATATCGGCAACATTCCATGCGGAGACGATGACGCGGCGATCATCCGGATTTTTCTTGAGGTGGGCAATCACCTGCGCGATCTGGTCTATGTGTCCCCCGTCCGGCTTCGGCCAACTCCGCCACTGATAGCCGTACACCGGCCCGAGCTCCCCGAATTCTTTTGCAAACGCCGCATCCGTTTTCACTTTTTCTGCGAATGCTTTTATCCCCTCGCTCCATTCAGAGCTTCCTGTCGCCGGCACCGGCTTTTTGTTTTTTATGAGATACGCCTTAAACGGCCACTCGTCCCAAATATGAACGTCGTTTTGGACAAGATACTCGATATTTGAGCTGCCTTTTAAAAACCAGAGAAGTTCGTGGATAATACTCCGCATATAGAGCTTCTTCGTTGTCATCGCGGGAAAACCTTTCGCAAGATCAAAGCGCATTTGGCGGCCGAAGACGCTTACCGTCCCGGTGCCGGTGCGATCTGCTTTTTTCACGCCGTTGTCCAAAATATCCTGCAAAAGATTTAGATATTGCTTCATTACTGTGATTATATATGAAAATATATTTGTAGAAAAGAAAACCTGGATTCCCGCCTTCGCGGGAATGACAGAAAAGATAGGCAAACAAAAAACCCGCCGAAGCGGGTTTTTTATCCAAACTATGCTGACATATCGGGTCTCTCTGTGCGTGGTCGCTCCGGCCGCGGGCTGCGAGGCGCAGCTCCATCCGGCTCTTCGATCTTGAGGTTCACGCGAGCATTATTTTTAATGCCAACGATTCTCAAAAGGGATCGGATAGCCTTTGCCGTAGCTCCCTGCCTGCCTACCACCTGGCCCATGTCCATCGCGTTGACTTTGAGCGAGAGCAAGACTCCCATCTCGTCAACTTTTCGATCAACCTTCACATCATCCGGGTGATCGACTAAGGACTTTATTAAGTATTCCAGGAATTCCTGATCGGCTGCTTGGTTCATGCTAAAGGATTACTTCCAAATTTCTTTTCGACCTTTCTGGGTAGTAGAAGTTCGATCAGCTTCGCATGTTTGTCTCGCTGCGAGACCAATCGAACTTTCACTACCCGATTTCCGGGTAGTAGAATTTCGAGTTGAACATCTTTTTCCGCTTGAATTTTCACTACCCGATTTCCACAATCTTTATACTGGGTATTGTAAACAATAATTTTCTAAATGTCAAGTCGCTACGCCGCAGGGGTTGCCGGAGCCGCCGCTGCTTCTTTGACTTCGGCTTTTGCTTCAGCGGGGGCAGTGGCACTTTCCTCGGCTTTCCGTTTTTTGAACTTCAAAACAATTTTAGGAAGAGCAAGAACTCCCTTTCCAACGCAAAGATTCTGTACTGTAGGAGTGAGATGCGCTCCAACTTTCATCCAATGTTCAATACGCTCTTTCTTCAAAGAAGCTTCTTTCGTGAATGGATTATAAAACCCGAGGTCCTCAATCGGAGGCCCACCGAGCTTGGAGCGGCGCTCGGAAACGACAACCCGATAACTCGGCTGATGTTTCTTGCCAACCCGCTGTAATCTGATGGTTAACATGTAGATAGTAGTGTAATCGGAGAGATATTTTCCGTCAAGGTTTGCTTGTATCTCTTTTTTGAACCCGCTCCATCTCGAGAAATGTAACTCGCTCCCTACGGAAAAATGCCGCCCTCTCGCAGACTCCGGGCACCCGGCATTTTTCCTGCTCGCTCATACACTTCTACCTCGCCTACACTTAGGTTCGAAAAAAGAGATACTTCGCACAGGGGTGCAAACAAAAATTCCCCGCTGGTGCGGGGAATTTCGAAAAACAGCAATTAAAACCTATCTTTTCTCCGTCATGTCGCGAAGCTTGTTTATAAGATGATTCGCGTAGTCTTTTCCGCCAAGACCAAACGCAATACCACCCGCAATCGCTATCATGCCAATAAATCCCATGACAATCGTGTTGATTATCTCAACCGCGATATTGAGTTGGACGAGCGCCGCCAAAAATCCGAAAATCACAACCGACCACCACGTAATTGCGCCCAAGAAATGAGCCGCGTGAAGCCGTGCACTCAACACCGAGGCGGTAACTATTCGCTTCAAGAAGTTTCCAATAACAACGGCGGCGAGCAATATTAAGACCGCCACAATAACGTTTGGAATATAATTGAGCACACGATTCAGAAAATCCGAGAACGTCTGGAGTTTTAGTATGTCCGAAATCGCGGTCAAAAACGCGATAACGACAAACCAATACACCAACCTTCCAAGAAAATATGACGCGCGCATTTTGATTCCCGCACGCTCGAAGTAGGGATTAGCACCAAGCTTCCCGAGCACGTTATCGAGCTTCATACCTTCAAACATTTTTTCAACTATTGTTCCGATACCCGACGCCACAATGAGCCCGACGATGAGCACGATAAGCGCACCGATAAGATCGGGAACAAATGCGGTAAACGAATCCCACACTTTCTGGAATGAGGTCAGCACGAGACTCACCCAAGACTGAAAAGCTGTTTCTTGCATTGTTTTTTTATTTTTAATTTTTTTACCCGTACACCTAAGCGACCTTTTGTATCAAATAATATTTTTTTATTGGCAATTCGGAGAATTCGGATTACATTCGATAATCGAAGATGGATATTTCACGATAACGCTGGTATCCGCACTCACGGTTTTGCCGTGGTCGCTTGGAACATCGCTTGTGCAGGAAATTTGATAGAGAGTCGTCTTCCCCAGAAGCATCGTTCTTCCCGGAGGATCATTCATAACTTTGCCAACACCGCTGTATGTCTGAGTTGATGTCGCTGTCGCAGTGAGCGCGCAGTCGTTATTCACATGCACGCATCCCCATGAGAGCGATGTCGTCGCATTTGTAATGGTTTTCGTCACTCTCACGGATGCAGGGTTCGCACTCACGTTACAATAGGCCGATCCTGCCGGCACATAGGTCACAAAATCCTGCGCAAAAACCGGAGTATTCGAATTAATACTCGAGCAGGTAATTCGGTAATCGCTGCTCGCGCTCAGCGTAACACCTTGGCTTCCCGTATCCGAGAGCCCATTCCCGAGTGATTGCGGAATATTCGAATCGTATGGATGGAAAGCGCTTGTGAGTACGCATGAATTCGTTTTCACATTTTGACACTGCCAGCTCACGGTACTCGTGTTGGAAGTTGTATGCGGGTTCGCGACCAAACTGCATGACCCTTCACCGACAGCGAGACTCCCTGCAAATCCGATCCAGCCGAATTCATTTGACCACCCATAACCGGTAAGAGCGCCGTCGCTTATCTGCAGACCGTAGTCCGGGCCGGCAGGGTCTTTTGCCTCCTTCCCAAGTTTTATCCATCCCTTAAATCCCCCCGAATTATCTTTTGCCGGATCAAGACCGTCGCTTCCCGACTGTGGAAAACTTATAATCCTTGCCCAACCGTGTACGCGTCCCGAAGCGTCTGAAATTGCATCGCACGGGTCACCACCCGGACAACCCGAAAGATGGTCGCCAAACTGAATCCAACCGAGCGAAGAACTCCAGATGTAGCCGTCGAAGCGTCCCTCTTTTGCGCTGACCGATTTGTTGCCATTATGCTCACCGTTATTATTATTTCCGGAACCATTGTTTCCGCTCGTGCCATTATTTCCGCGCATGCCCGAACCACCACCCGCCCCGACACTTGCACCCACATTACTGCCGACATTGCCACCGCTCGCACCGCCACCGACATTGCCCGTGGCGAGCAAAACAGACCCCGCAAGATTTTCCCGTGGAGAACCATAAACCGCTGCGACGGTTGCCTTCGGCGTAAACATCAAACCGTAACTCGTCGGCGAGCTTACGGTAACTCCGGGCGAGGCATATCTCGGCGTACTTGTTGTATTAATGAGCGCGACCCAGCCGGGACCAGCCGGGTTGCCCGGGCTCGGAGAAACATTCATAAATTCCAGCGAGCCGTTGCTGTTTATTTTAGCGTTCACGGGCGAACACGGAGGCACACTGTTTTGGAGACATGGCGCGGCATCAGAGTCGGTACTAAGCGCCCACGCCCACCCATCAACCGGGATTGATTGTACTGCCTCTGCCGAAGCGACGTCTGTCCCCGAATATGAAGCTGAGTATAAAGACACAAATATAAAAACAAGTACCGGAACAAGAGCGATGGCTAGTACCGCGAGGAAGTAAAATTTTGTAAGGGGCATTTTTTTACGAGGCATAATTTTATTATTCCGGCGCAGAGAGCATATTCATAGTATTCTGCGACGGAACAACTGCATTGCCGTTCCCCTCCAGGCTGGCGCGGGTAGTAGACGATATCTCGACAGGCGTATTTTCCGGCGGAGCGGTCAAAAGCGAACGCACGTGATCAACTGCAGATACCGGCTGCTGCGGAGCTGCATTAAAAGACGGGGCAAAATAAAAAATCGCGAAAATTAATAACAAAACAATTATCACAAGCACAACTATTGCTATGGATAAAAGTGTTACTTGCTTCTTTTCTTCTTTTGATATTTTTTTTGGCATATCAAACAACGCTCAAACTTTTAAAACTATACCTATAGTATAGCAAACGCACGAATGCCCGCTTTTGCGGGTTGTGCACAGGGTGCTCGTGATGCTTTGTATTGAACCCGCTTCACCTCGCGAACTATAAACTCGCTCACAACGAGAACATACCGCCCTGGTCGAAACTCCCGGGCGCCCGGCATGTTCTCTACTCGCTCGTATAGTTCTAGCTCGGTTCCGCTTATGGTTCGCTACAAAGCGTCACTTCGCTTTAGGAAAAACAGGATTTCAAAGTAAAAATTAATCCCCTATCAATAGCCAGATCGCGGCGCGTTCAAGATCGGGGACGGTGCCGCCGGAGACATGATTATGGCTGTCGTCGAGGCGGAGGGTTTTGCCGTCATGCGTCAGTATGTGATTGCCTTCAATGCGTGCGAGCTTTTTGCCGTCGTGATCATAGATTTCATTATTTTCGAAATAGCCGAGCTTTGTCCCGCGTTCGTCGAACACGTGCCGCTCGTCTGTCCAGCCTACTTTTTCACCGCCACGCATAACAACTTTTTCAATTAGTTTAAGCATTATTTTGATTATAGCACTTTGTAAATCACAGAACCTTTCTAAGATATTCCGCGGTGAAGCTGCCTTTTTTGCGCGCGACTTCTTCCGGCGTTCCCGCGACAAGAATATTTCCTCCGCGCTCGCCGCCTTCGGGGCCCAAGTCAATCACCCAGTCTGCGGATTTAATGACATCAAGATTGTGCTCGATCACCACGACGGTATTTCCACGATCAACAAGTCTCTGCAGCACCTCAAGCAGTTTATGCACGTCCGCGAAGTGGAGACCCGTTGTCGGCTCGTCCAAAAGGTAGAGTGTTTTTCGCGTGTCGCGCTTGCCGAGTTCGGCGGACAGTTTTATGCGCTGCGCTTCACCGCCTGAGAGCGTGGTTGCGGACTGGCCGAGCTCGAGATATCCAAGGCCTACTTCTTCCAAAATCGTGAGCCGGTCGCGAAGCCACGGGATATCGTTAAAAAACTTAACCGCCTCTTCAATCGTCATTTTCAAAATCTCATAAATATTTTTGCCCTTGTAATCTACCTCAAGCGTTTCGCGATCGAACCGCTTTCCCTTACAGATTTCGCATTCCACATAGACCGTCGGCAAAAAATGCATCTCGATTGCGATCGTGCCATGCCCTTCGCAATTTTCGCACCGTCCTCCCGCAACATTAAAGCTGAATCTTCCGGGCTTGTATCCGCGCACACGGGCGTCTTCCGTCGAAGCAAATAAATCCCGAATAAATGTCCACGCGCCAACGTATGTCGCGGGGTTTGAGCGCGGCGTTCGCCCTATCGCCGCCTGGTCAATATTGATGATTCTATTTACCTGTTCGAGTCCGCTCATTCCTTTGAAGCCACCCACTTTGTATGCGGATCCATTCCATCTGTTCGCCAAAGCTTTATAGAGAACGTCGTACACGAGCGTGCTTTTTCCGGATCCGGAGACGCCGGTCACGGCGGTAAACCGACGAAGAGGAAAGTCCGCGTTTATATCTTTCAAATTATTCGCCGTTGCGCCTTTTATTTTGAGAAAATCATGAGTTTTTGAAACCTTCCTACGCTCTTTCGGCACCTCTATAAACTTTTTGCCGTTCAAATATTCGAGTGTGAGCGACTGACTAACTGATGACTCTTTTCTGACTCCTGACCCATGACCCTTAACCCCTAACACTTCGGGGATGGGACCCGCGGCCATCACCCGACCGCCGTGAACACCCGCCGCCGGGCCGATGTCGACAAGATAATCCGCCGAGCGAATTGTTTCCTCATCATGCTCAACGACGATAATCGTATTTCCCAGATCACGAAGATCGTGAAGAGTTTTTATGAGCTTCGCGTTATCGCGCTGATGCAGGCCGATCGTCGGCTCATCCAAAATATAGAGCGTCCCCACGAGCCGCGAGCCAATCTGGGACGCAAGTCGGATTCGCTGAGACTCTCCGCCGGAGAGCGTGCCTGCGCGCCGCTCAAGCGTGAGATATTCCAAACCGACATCAATCATAAATTTAAGCCGGCTTTTTATTTCCCGAAGAGGCGCTTCTGCAATCGCCGTGGCGCTGTTGCTTTTCAAATCAAGTTTATCAAAAAACTCAAATGCCTTTCCGACGGAATACGCCGTTATAGTCGCAATACTTTTGTCTTTTATGAGAACGTTCAAGCTTTCTTCGCGGAGGCGCTTCCCCGCACAGATCGGACAGATTACCTCGGACCACAAATCTTCTGTGCCCAAGCCATGACACGCGGGACAGGCGCCATACGGACTATTGAACGAAAAGAGGCGCGGCTCGATTTCAGGAAACGAAAATCCGTCGTTCGGGCAGGTGAATTTTGATGAAAGCGACACCTCTTTGTCCGTAATAATAGTCACCACATCATTCCCATATTTTAGTCCGGACTCAATTGCCTCCGAAAGACGGAGACGATTGTCCTTATACTCTTTTCCTTTTGGGGAAAATCTGCCTTCTGCGGACGAGGGAAACGATATATCTCCCGGGATGCGGTCTACAACCAAGTCAATCGAATGCTGCTTGTACCTGGAGAGCTCAACGCGCTCTCGAAGCGGATGAAATTTTCCATCAATGCGCACTTCGGAAAATCCGGCGTTTAAAAAATCATACAGCATCTGGTAATACTCTCCCTTTCTGCCGCGAACAACCGGCGCGAGAATCACGATGTTTCGCTTCTCTTTATCACTTTTCGCGAGGTCAATAACCACATCAACGATTTCCTCCGTGGTTAATTTCTGAATTTGTTTTCCACATCGCGGACAATACGGCTTTCCGAGACGCGCGAAGAGTACCCGCAGGTAATCGTAAATTTCGGTGATGGTGGCAACGGTCGAGCGCGGATTCGACGAATGGCTCTTTTGGTCTATCGAAATTGCCGGCGAAAGACCCTCAATTTCATCCACATCAGGTTTATCGAGCCGACCTAAAAATTGCCGCGCATACGCGGAGAGCGACTCGATATATCGCCGCTGGCCTTCGGCGAAAATGGTATCGAATGCGAGCGAAGATTTGCCGGAGCCGGAGAGACCCGTAAAAACAATCATTTTGTCGCGCGGAAGCTCGAGGGAAATATTTTTGAGATTGTGTTCGCGGGCTCCGCGAATAATTATTTTGTCTTTCATGGGAACAATAAAGTTTTCCCCTGCGGCTCGGATGCCTAGGGGTACAAGAGACAGATTACACCTTCGGCAGGTGGACGTCAAAAGATGCTTCAGCTATTAGCTTCTTTTAAAATCAGAATTGCCGCGAAATAACTAGGCGATAAGGAACACGTCCTGCTCAGCCATTATATACTGGTTGTGCAACGACGCTCCATGAAATTCGCCGGCAAAGTTCAATGAGAGGGAGTTGGCAAATTAAACTTCGGAGGCGACGTATTCTTTTACCTTTTTACCGGCGTAGAAAAGGAGCAAGAGGAAAAGAAAGAACGCGATGAATCCAATTCCGTTATTTCCGGTTCCAAACGTCAATAAGTTCGAAACCGAAGCGAGGAGCGCGGAAGGCGGCTCAGCGGGAGGAGGAGTTCCTCCACTTTGCAGATTTTGAACTGCGAGTACCGCACTCGTAGCATTACCTCCTGCACCAATGCCGCCATTATTTCCTTGGTCTATGCCTCCTCCATTATTTCCTCCACCCTGCGCATTACCGCCTTGCCCGCCAACCGGAGGATTTCCACCTCCGACCGGAGGGGTAAAGAGTGCAGTAACAACCGGTTCATTTGCTCCTCCGCCTGTGTTGCCATTCGGCGCCAATTCGGTATCAGAAGGCTGTGTTCCGCCGCCCGCACCGCCACCACCCGTCGTGGGAGGCAAGAAATATCCGGTTCCACCGCCGCCTGTTGAACCGGTACCGCCAGTATTTCCACCTCCGCCTCCACCAGTATTGTCAGTATTGTCCGCTGGAGGTGTTGACGTTGGGGTCGTTGACGTTGGCGTTGTAATTCCATCGTCGCCATTTGAGGAGCCGCCGATCGTGCCTGTCGAAGCTTGGAAATTTCCAAAATTGTTTTCGCCGCTCGTTTCTCCGGAAGAAATAGTGATTGAATAAAAATCCGCCGGCTCTGTCTGCGTCCACTCGTCCTGATGCACCTCTTTTACTACATACGTATCAGGCTTCACATTAAAGAGATAATGCCCGTTATCGCCGGTTATATATTCTCCTAAAAGCGTTGCACCGGTTGTGTCATAGAAACGTACTGTCCATGCCTCGAGACTTAATTCATTGTCGTCCCAATTGCCATTATTATTCGCATCGTTGAATACACCGCCAATCAAAGATCCATTCTCGTAATTGCCAAAGTCTTTTCCGCCCACGCTTTGTCCGCCACCGGAGAGTGTAACTTCGTATCCATTTCCGTTGTCGCAATAATTACCTTCCGCGGGATACGATTGATGCCAGCCATCCTGTGATGCTTCGCAGACATGATACGTTCCCGGCAACAGGTTGGAGAATAAATAGAGTCCGTCTGCATTTGTCACGGTTGTGGTCGCAAAATCATCCGCGCCAGAGAGCGAGATCGTCCAGCCGGAAATGCCGGCTTCGTCGTCGTTTATTCCATTCGCGTTCTCATCGCCGAATTTCTTTCCGCTAATCGAGCCGAATTCCGTGTTGTTAAATACGCACGATACGTTTCGTCCCGCAGGAAGATTTATCAAAGAAGGGCTGAATTGACTTTCACCGAGCGTACAGATGGAGGTCATTTGTCCGCTCCAGCCGTCAGGCACGCCTTCCGAAATGGAATAGGAGCTGCCAGGAATTATATTGTCGAACGTGTACGAATTTGTTCCTCCCGGAAATTCGCCATCTGTAAATGTTACCGGATCAGGAGTTGAAGCACCGCCGGAGAGCGTAAACGTGAACGAGCCATCCGCAGGATCCGCTATCTTTGTGATCGTAATCGAACTTCGCTTCGTGTCGTGGAATGTGCAGACGACATTTTCTCCCGGATCAACAACGTAGTTTCCGCCGTTTGCAAAGTTATTCAGCGATTCGTTGCCGCACGTCGCGCTCGAAAAATCCCAGCCAGTCGGGACATTTTCCGTAATGGAGTAGGTGCCCGGCAGAAGATTTCCAAAAACAGTGCTGCCTTCGCCCTCCACCGACGCTATGGACGTTGTTCCGTTTCCCGAAACCGTGAACGGAAACACTCCGCCGGCATCCGAGGGATCGGTAATTTTCTGTATTCGAATCGAACCAAGCTGAACATTTCCAAAATCTTGTCCGGTGACAGCATTGCCACCGCTTACCGAGGCCGAATATCCTTTGGTGTTTGCAGCGCATGATGCACCCGCAAGCGGGAAGGTTTGACTCCAGCCAGCAACAAGCGATTCACAAACCGTGTACGATCCATCCTGAAGATGAGCGAATGAATAATTTCCGCTTGCATCGGTTACCGTACTTGTAGCTACTGCGCCCAAGAGTGAGATTGTCCAATTCGGAAGTCCGGGCTCGCCAGCATCTCGCGCGCCATTGCCATTTACATCGTTAAATTTCATACCGGAAATCGAGCCGGTATTTGCGGGAATCCGACTTCCCACAAGACTGATGTCATCAAAAGCAACTCGGTCGTTGCCATTGCTGTCTTGCGTTGACCTGATGCGAAAACGAAAACCGCTCGCGTTATTCGCGGATGAAGGAAGCGCATGAGTCTTTTGCGTCCAAGAATTACTGCTGCCGACGTTCGTAATATCAAAAAGTTGGGTCCACGAGCTGCCATCCAAAGACCATTCAACGCGGACATGATCGTTGCTCTCAAGATCTTGCTCCACCTTATACGAGTAAATTAAAGAAATATTTTGAAAACCAGCAGTGGACTCCGTGCGCGTAATCGAATCATCTGTGTCGGCACCGTGAACAATCGCACGATGCGAGCCGCTGTTCGCTTGGGGAGAACTAATCTCTATTGACCACTGCGTGGAAGCAGAAACTGTCCAATTATTAAAATTATTCGACTCGAATCCATCGGAAAAGATTGTACTTGCCACCGTCGCGTGAGCGATGGAGACAAGACCGATCGACCCTAATCCACAAACCACCACCAATACAGCAAACACCGACCGTGTGAAAATATTTTTCATGACCTTATTCGTTTCCCCTATATTTTACGGGGTTTTATTCATTTTTTTTCGACGATGGAAACACTATATCACCAGTGAAAATTTACTGCAATATACCCTTGCTTATATCATTTAAAAAAATAAAAAAGAGGGAAGTTGATGACCTCCCTCTTTTTGAATTGTTTTATTTTTGTTGGCGCGCTATTGCTGCGCGAGCTCTCGACTTCAGAGATTCGGCGAACTCGAGAAGATGAGTTCCGACAAGTACGGCGTCGGCGCCGCGCTTAACGTCGTCAATCGAACGGATGAAACTCGCCTGACACAAGAAGCCGGGCCACAGTTTCCGCGCCTGCTCAAACGTTTCCGTTTTTGGAATGCCATTATTTCTCACATCACGCGAGTTCCAGACAAGAAGCGTGTTCTCCGGAAATATGCCGAGCTGATCCAAACTGTACGGCTCGACAAAACATTTCGCGGGATAAACTGACGGGGCGCGCCCTACGGAGAGGACAAAATCCGCTCCGGCATTGAACGCGCGGCGGACGAGAGCATCCGTGTTATGCAAACCCTTGGCCATGACCGGCTTTTTCCCAACCGCTTTTTTAATTTCGGTGAGCAGTTCGAATGATCCTCCCCAGCGCGGGTCGGTGTGAACCGATATTATATCGCCCACTTCGACGGCGGCATCCAAAAGCTTCTCGAATGGGTGCGGCGAAACCCAGCTGCTGAAGGGCGACTGAGTTTTTATTTCCGCGATAACCGTAAGGTCAAGTTTTATGGCGTCTTCAAAGTCCACCTTCGGCTTGCCTTCAAGACTTCTCAGTTTTTCTTCATTTTCCATTTATTTCCTTATTGTTTTTGGCATTCAATCGTATTCGTATTTCAAGTTGCACCTTTACTATCACAAGAACCCAACTAAAAGTAAAATCAATGATTAAGCAGAAAGAACCGCCCTGATTCTTCGCACTCCGGCGGAAACAGCTTCCTCTTTCGCTATTTTCACTTTCCCGATTTCGCCGGTGTGGCTCACGTGCGGGCCACCGCAGAATTCAATCGAGAATGCTTTATCAAACTGGGGATTTTCCTGCGTGGCCGATTTTGGCCCAATTGAATAGACGGAAACGCGGTCCGGATATTTTGCGCCGAATTCATGCTCCGCACCGAGCTTTTCCGCTTCTTCGCGGGCAAGCTCGCTTCGGATAACCGGCAGATCTTCGGCAATTTTTTCGTTTATGATTCTCTCGGCTTCTTTTTTCTGATCGTCGGTCATTTTGCCGTCGTAGGAAAAATCCATGCGAAGCCGCTCGCTTGTAATATTACTCCCCCGCTGTTTTACCTGCGGTCCCAAAATTATCTGCAATGCTTTGAGCAACAGATGGTGGGTGGTGTGGAGCTTTATCGTTTTTTCCGAGGTGTCGGCGAGGCCGCCTTTGAATTTTTGAGTATTTCCAGCGCGTGATATTTCTTGGTGTTGAATATTTTTTTCTTTAAGAGCTTTTTCGTCTATTTCTTTCCCATCAATCTCTGCATAAAATATTATATATTCCATTGGTACTCCATGCGTAGTGTGCAAAGTAAATGGATCAACACCTTCTCTATACAACTTATGTCCTTTAAACATTATTTTCTTTAATGTATCTTCTTCATCTTTAAATTGTTTCAAGATAAGATCTCTCTTTTTAACTAATTCTGGATAAACACCTGCATAATTTTCAATAACAATTTCCGCAATCGAAACCTGTGATTTCTCTGGATGACTCATTTCTCTTATTATTCGCCTGAGAATAGATCCTCTATCTTTATTGGAAGGCAAAACCCCATCTGCAATTAAAAATACACTTGCTCGAGCATGATCTGCTATTTTTCTTTTTTGCACTTCACTAGAAGTGGGTATATTTTCCCCGATTTTCTTAAAAATTGATTCAAACAAATCTGTATTAAAAATCGTTGTTTTATTTTGTACACACATCACGAGCCGTTCCAAACCCATGCCCGTATCAACACCCTTAGTCTTAAGGGGTTCGAGTTTTTTTCCTGCGGCGCCAGAGTTTAATTCCTCACGAGAACCGGGATAAAAATATTGGTTGAATACGATATTCCATACTTCGATATCCTGCCCGGCGCCGTTTTTGCAATACACTTCTGTTGTGGGGCCGCACGGACCGGAGGAGCCTGTCGGGCCCCAGAACACGTCATCCATCCCCTCTTCGCGAACGTCGAGCTTCGGATCGAGAGACTTCCAAATTGCTTTTGATTCCTCGTCCTTCGGAACGCTTGCTCGGCCGACTTCACCGGGCGGGCCGATATCTTTCATTCCCTCAAACACAGTTACATAAGAAATTGTGAGTCCCATCTCCTTTGTGATAAATTCGTGCGCATACTCAATCGCTTCTTTCTTGAAATATCCGCCGAAGCTGAAGTTGCCGAGCATCTCGAAAAACGTGAGGTGCGATTCGTCGCCAACTTCGTCAATGTCCGAGGTACGAAAGGATTTTTGGCACGAGGCAGTATTTTTTGAACCGAAATCCTTCATCGGGTCCGCCTCGCCCGTGTAATATTTTTTGAACTGCTGCATGCCGGCGGTTGTGAGGAGCACTGATGGATCGTCGGGAATTAAAGATGAGGAAGGGACAATCGCGTGGCCGCGCGCTTTAAAAAAGTCGAGAAATTTTTGGCGGATTTCCTGGGATGTCATCAAAATAGTGATTAGTGGTTAGGAATTAGGGGTTAGCTAATATAAAGCCAGTTTATCACCGGAACCTGAAAATAAAAAGGCGCTCCGATTTTTGGTCGGAGCGTTTGAGAAATTTGAGAAAACCGCTTCATTTAATTTTGCCGGCGGCGTTGGCTTCGAGGAGCTTTCTATACCCCTCCTCCGGGAATTCGACCCAGTGCTCTTCATGGCATCCCACGCATACGCAGAGCACTTTTCTGGTTGCGTCGTCTGTCTGAAGCGGAAGCTTGAAGTGAAAGTCGTGCCCGACCCTCGGGCAGACCCACGATCTCGTTTGTTGCCGGACCAGTTCTTGCATGTTTCCGTCCATACTTTTCCTTTCATTTCGCGCTTGAACAAGTCAAACTGCTTTTTTGAGCTTATCATCAGTTGAGGAAAATAAAAAGGCGCGGGGTGTAAGGGACTACTATTCAGTTCGACGGCCGTCGAACTGAATAGTAAATTCTTGCCAAACAGTTTTTTCTTTTATATATTTACAGCGTTCGTTGACAACAACACATCACCGACATCACAACGTTAACCTCAACAGAAAGACAGATAGTTATGAATAAGACACTGAAAGTTATCGGATCGTGCGGCCTTGGCGGCCTCATTGGCACTTGGATTGCGCTCATGCTCGACTGGCGACTCTACTTCATCGGCGCGCTTGCGGGCGGCGCCGTGAGCTACGTCGTCTGCGAGTTCGAAAAATTCATTGCCGCAATTCCCGATGCGTGGCGGGCGACCACGGCATGGAAGCCGGATTGGATTCTACTCAGCTATCGATTTATTTCCGGGATGGCTTCTGCTTGCCTTGTATTCTCCGGACTATTCTACTTCCTAGTTTCCCTAAATTTTATGATTACGGGAAAGATTAGAATAATACCTGATTCCGAGTGGTGGATGCTTGTCGGATTGTTAGTTTCAATCCTTTTCTGCATAGGGTGGAGTGCGGGAGGAGGGCCAATTGACCCAAGCAAAATGTCGCGAAAAGATATTTGCGAAACAAGGAAAAGAGTACTCAATCTATTGCTCATTACTAATCCGATCGTTTTTCCGTTTTGGGCGCTCTTCTGGATCGGAAAGGGGATCGTGAAAATCCTGTGGTTCATCTTGAAAGCGATTTGCACGATGCCGAGGTTTTTCTGGAACCTCTTCATCCGCATCCACTCCGAGTTCCGCTTCTTCTGCTTCGTGGACGGCGCGCTTGGCACGATTGTCGGCGCATACTGCTTCCACCAGCCGATTGCGGGCGGAATCGCGGGCATGGCTTTCGGGATCATCAATCATCAGCTCGTTGCCATCCGCTGGCTCAAGGTCCAGCCGGCCTAAATTATTCAACACAAAATCCCAGCACTCACGTGCTGGGATTTGATACATACTATCCACTTACCCCGTGGGAAGGTGGGGATTTATCCGATTAGCACCCGCACTTCGCTTCCGCTTCGTTGCATCCCGTACATTTTGGCATGCAATGATCACCGCCGCACTTATGCGTGTCCACATGCACGGGGGATTCCTCGCCGCACACATCACATTTATAGCCAGACGTTGCCTTGCCACATTTTCTGCAGGTATTTGTTTTAAGTTCTGTATCCATAATTATTGTAAATATACTGGCGACCTTTGTGGGAAATTTAGTAGTCCCCCATCCCGCCCATGCCTGGCATGCCGCCACCCATTCCGCCTTCTTTTTCTTTCTTCTCGGGAATGTTCGTTACCGCGACGCCGATCATGAGGTAATTACTCGATACGGAAATTGCGTTTCGGAGCGCCGTCTTCACAACCTTCAAGGGATCAATGATGCCGGCTTCTTTCAAGTCGCCGATCTTGTTTGTTATCGCGTTGAAGCCGGTCCATACATCTTTGCCTCCGGTCTTTTTAGCGGTCAATTCTTTTTTTACTGCCGATGCCGACTGGCCGCTGTTTTCGACAATTGATGTGAGTGGAGCTTCGAGCGCGCGCCGCAAGATAGAAGCCGCTGCGCCGGACGCGCTCGCAGTTTCCTGCTTGCCGCCTACTTCTCCCACAACATTGAAGAGCGCGATACCTCCGCCAGGAACTATACCCTCTTCCATCGCGGCTCGCGTTGCTGCAACCGCGTCTTCAACGCGCTGTTTGAGTTCTTTCTGCGCGGATTCTGTCGGTGCACCAACTTTGATAACCGCGACGCCGCCCGACAATTTCCCGAGCCGTTCCTGAAGTTTTTCCTTGTCGAAGTCAGATTCGGTCTTCCTGATTTGCGCTTTGATCTGCGAAACTCGCTCGTCAATCGCTTTCTTGTTTCCTTTTCCGCCGACGATTGTGGTGTCGTCTTTCGTTGCAATCACGCGATGCGCGTGGCCGAGATCCGTCACGTCCACCGTTTCGAGTTTTTTACCAAGTTCTTCGGAGATAAAATTCGCGCCGGTGATAATGGCGATGTCCTGAAGCATTTCCTTTTTCCTATCGCCAAAGCCTGGGGCTTTTACCGCCAGCACATTGAACACGCCGCGGAGCTTGTTTACTACAAGAGTTGCAAGCGCTTCACCTTCTACCTCATCAGCAATGATTACCAATTCTTTTTTGCCGCTAGCCACGATCTTTTCAAGAAGCGCCAAGATGTCATTAATCGCGGAAATCTTTTTGTCGGTTACGAGTACATACGGGTCTTCGAGCACCGAGTCCATCCGCTCTTGGTTTGAAACCATATACTGCGAGACATAGCCTTTATCAAACTGCATACCCTCGACGACTTCGTACGAATTGCCGATGGTGTTCGAGTCTTCGATGGTGATCACGCCCTCGCGGCCGATCTTGCCCATCACTTCGGCGATAAGGCCGCCGACTTCCGCGTCTTTCGCGGAGAGCGTCGCCACTTCTTTTATTTTTTTGTTGTCGTTGATGAGCTCCTTCTGGGCTTCGAGCATTTTGATTGCAACCTCGCTCGCTTTCTTGAGCTCCTCCGCAAGCAAAATAACGTTGATGCCTTTGTCGCGGATCATCTTCTCGCCTTCGTCAATCATCGCGTGCGCAAGCACAGTGGCGGTGGTCGTGCCATCTCCAACGCCGTCATTTGTCTTCTCCGCCGCTTGCTTTACGAATTCAGCGCCCAAGTTTTCCCACTTGTCGTCGAGCTCGATTTCTTTCGCGACCGTCACGCCGTCGAACGTCACCTGCGGCGCGCCGTATCCCTTTTCAATAACCACCGCGCGGCCTCGTGGGCCGAGCGTCATCCGAACCGCGTCGGAGAGTTTATCTATTCCTTTTTTCATCGCGGCTCGCGCTTCTTCGTTAAATAATAGTTGTTTTGCCATAGGTTCCTAGTTAATAATTGCCAAGATATCGTCCTCATCGCCAACGAGATATTTCTTGCCATCAATTTCTATCTCGTCCGGACCATATTTTTTAAACAGCACCATGTCGCCGACCTTGACCGACATCGCTATCCGCTCGCCCTTCTCGTTCAACTTTCCCGGGCCCGTTGCGAGCACTTTGCCCTTAATCGGTTTTTCTTTCTCCGCACTGTCCGGAAGTACTATCCCCGACTTCGTGATTTTCTCTTCCTCCATCGGCTCGAGAAAAACCCGATTTGATAATGGTTTGAAATTCATCAAGTTTATTTTTTAATTTTTTGCGCTTCGACGTTTAGTGATGATAAGTTTAGCAGAGTTGGCAATCGTGTCAATGGATTGCTAACAAGAAATTACTATAAAATAAAGCACTATGATTGGTCTATAGACTTACCAGATAAATCTTCACTTTCTGAATTCTTCATTATTTCATCAGAAATATTGAAAGGAACCCATCTAACCATTTTATTGTCTATCGCGTCCTTCAAAGTTTTCTCATTAGTATTCAAGTGACTCCTCCCGGTTTTGACCTCGACAAAAACAACCTCTGTAATATTCTTGTCATCCATCCCTTTAAAAATAACAAAATCAATCGGATCGCCGATAAACCTTGCCTCAGAAGCTTTTAAATCTTTTGGAAAGCCGGGAAGATAGGGAGCGATTTTTTCAGAAAATTTTCCGCCAAGAACTCCTCTTGATCTTTTTATCGCATCTTGCCTTTCTTGGGGAATTTGAAGCTGAACAAATTTCTTTCCTCGGCTTCTGCCGATAAAATAGCCGATAATTAGAAATGTAATCGCTGCAATTATTATTAAAATCTCTTTCATATAATTTAAATACCTAATCTCGGCTCTAACTGCCCTAAGAGTTTCAGATATTCGTCACGTATTCCATGATCGACAAATTTTTCATTAACAAGTTCTCCAATATAACCACCTTTGTTCAAGACCGTATTACATGGTTCGAAAAAGAATCCATTAGGAGAAGCAACGAATAACCAGCAATGATTCCAAGTTTTAAGAGTTTCTTCACAAATTTTCTTTAGATCATCTGCGTGTGGATGCGTACGATATTTAACCTCTACGAGGTATACCTCCTTTTCTCCTTTATCGTTTTCGTGACTTGAAATAAGTACAAAATCAGGAGCACTCCTAATATTTTCTATTACAGCTTTGATTTGGGCCAAATGTTGATACTGAGCAAGCTCTGGAAGAGTATATTCATAGCCGGAATGCAAAATCGTATATCTGCCCGACTCACGAAACATTTGCTCAAAGATTATCTCGGGAATTTTCCCTTTGACTAAATCCTTTACAAATTCTTCGTGCCTTGGATCCATTTTATTATTTAGTGCTTCTTCACTCTCTCATAGATATTCAACACTGCCTTGATGGCGTCGCCGGCGGAGATGTTGTTTTGCTTGTAGAGCACGTCGCTTACGTCCCCTACCGCCCAGATGCCGTTGGCTGAAGTCTCTTGCGTTTTGTGGTTCACAATTACTTCGCCGCGCTCGTCCACTTGTACAAGGTCTTTTACAAATTCTGAGTTCGGCAACGCGCCGATTTCTACGAACACGCCGTCAAGCTTTAATTCTTTAATCACGCTTGTCTTCGAATCGTTATATTTGAGCCCGGTAACAAAAGACCCGCCCAGGATTTCCTGCGGCACAGCACTAAACAAAATTTCGACTTTGGGATTTGCTTTCACCTTTTCCTGCGTCACCTGATCCCCCTTCATCGAATCAGAACGTATGATCAAATAAATTTTTGAAGCGTATGGAAATAAATCTTCCACTGCTTCAAGGCCGGCGTTGCCGCCACCGACAACAGCGACCACTTTGTCTTTAAAAACAGGCGCGTCGCATGTGGAGCAATAGACGACGCCCCTACCCTCGAATTCTTTCTCGCCAGGAATGCCGAGCTTGCGCCGGCGGCTGCCGGAGGCGAGCAGAATATAATGCGTTTCAAATGTTTTGCCGGCTTTCGTAGTAACACGAAAACCTTTTTCAAGCTTTTCCACGTTTGCCACGAGATCATCACCGATAATTTCGATATCTTCCTGCGCGCGGAGATGGTCTTCGAGCATGCGGCCCAAATCAAACCCGGAAATGGATTTAGTACCTATCCAGTTCTGAATATCCGCCGAGGTAAGCGACTGGCCGCCGAAGCCCTCGGTGATAAGCAAGGTTTTAATTTTTTTCCGAGCGGCATAGACACCGCCAGCAACTCCGCCGGGGCCGCCGCCGATGATGATAAGGTCGTACATAAAATAAAAAAGAAGCTGTTAACTGTTAACGAAGAACGCGGCTTATACTTTCACTCCCAAAAGATCCGCAACTGTCTTCTTGTCGAAGCCAACTATTATTTTCCCGTCGATGTCTATTACCGGCACGCCGAGCTGATGGGATTTATTTACCATCTCTTCGCGCGCTTTCATGTCGTCCGCGACATTGTACTCGGTATACTGGACATTATTTTTCCCAAAAAATTCTTTTGCCATTTTGCAGTAGACGCAGCTTGGCGTTGAATATATTTTTACGTTTGCCATATTCGCTTTGCTCAAAATTAAAAATGAAATATCAAAAATGAAAAATAATAGTTTTGAATTTTAATTTTTAATATTTGATTTTTTATTTTTGATTTTCTTTTCGACCTTTCGGGGTCGTAGAATTTCGAGTTGAATTATCTGACTCACTCGAAATTTCACTACCCCGTTTCTCCACTTCAACTTCAACATTTTCCTCAGTACCCACGGCGACGGCATCGCCAAAGAGCATCCATACGTTTATAAGCACCATGACCAAGCCAATGAATAAGACATTCCACTTTGCCGGAGAAATACTCGAGAACCCGAGCGCCCATGGAGATGCAATCGCCCATGCTCCCACCACGATCATTATCTTGTTTGCCATCATATTTCAATTTTAACCGCGCACAAGAGACTGGTCAACTAAAGACTAATGACAGAAGACTAACAATTAACGACAAATGACCAACAACTCTCTAGTCATTGGTCATGCGTCACGAGTCTTGAGTTTTGTCCTAATATCCCGATGAGCGCTTTCGCTCCTTATAGCAATTGATGCAGACAAGCTGGTTCAACCTTGCCGAATCCGGCTTGAACGGAAGCTTTTCAATCGCCGCTCCGCACTTGGAGCACTTCCAACCCCCCGTGCATCCGTCGGTGTCTCCGGCGGTATGCATTACTCTCTCTTGAAATTGGCCATCCATAGATTTAGATTAATTTATTTTAATTTATACGACCTTAATTTTATCCTCCCACCTTCCCAGAATACTACACACTCTTAACGCAGGGTAAATACCCAATGGGAAGGTGGGAGGATTTATTTTGATTTCAACGCGTTATTGATGATCGATTTGAACCCTCCGTCGCCCTCAAACGGAATTGCGCCTTTTATCTGCGATCCGTTTATAAAAAATGTCGGGGTGGAATCAACTCCGGCGTTTTTTGCATCAGTGACCTCCTGGTCTACGATGGCTGCATATTTTTTACTGTCGAAACAGCTTGTGAACGCAGCGGTATCCATACCTACATTCCCTGCAATTTTTATAAACAAGCTCCGATTTAAATTTCCGTTGCCTTCCGTTGCGTCGAGCTTCTCCGCCGCGTACAGACCGTCGTGGAATGCCCAGAATTTCTGCTGATCCTTTGCGCATTCCGCTGCTTCTGCTGAGTCTGTCGATTCAGGACCGAGAAACGGGAAATTTCTGTATACCATTCGCGCTTTTCCCGTATTCACGTACGCAGCCCGGATGAGCGGCTCGGTATCGCTAAAAAATCGCGCACAAAACGGACACTGGTAATCGCCGTACTCGATAATTGTGACTGGTGCTTTCGGATCGCCCAAAATTACATCGCGTCCCGCACCTGCTGCCGCCACCGCCGCGAGCTGGCCGTTCGGAGCAGCCGCGACGACATTATTCTGGCCGGGGTTTGCCGGAGAAACTCTTCCGAAGGCATAGACAACCGCTCCCGCAATCATCACACCAGCAATGAGAATACTTACCGGCAAAAAATAATCTCTTTTCGCAACTTCTGTTTTTTGAATCGGCTCCGCAACTTCCATTCCTGAATTATTTTTTTCTTCTTCCATGTTCAACAGTTTATCAAGGGATGTATCTTGCTGTCAATGCACGCTCGCGCGCTTTTCTCTGAACCCGCTCCGGCTCCTGAAATTAACTCGTTCACGACGAGAATACGTCGCCCTCTCGCAGACTCCGGGCACCCGCCATATTCTCTATTTACTCGTTAATTTCTATCTCGCCTCTCGCTTATGGTTCAGAGAAAGGCACACTTCACTTTGAGAGAAAACTTTTTTGATAATTTTGAGACGAACAGATTTTACATCCAGCTCCCGTGGCCGGAAGTCATGAGCGCATAGTCGCTTCGAAACAGCTTCTCTGCGATTTTAAATATGCCGTAGGTGATAAACGGTGCGGCAAATACGTCTATCGAGTAATGAATGTGGGCGAAGAGAACACTCGCTCCAAAAAATACCGTTGCCATGAGAAAGAAAACTCGCCACGGCTTATCGTCCCAAAAGATAAGCGCAAGCAGGAATGGCGCGCCGGTGTGACCGGAAAAGAAAAATTCCCCTTCGGAGATAAGACGGCTGTAAATGTGGTTCAGAAATCCGTTCCCGTCAAAAGCGACTTGATTCGGGTATATTCCGATGTGAGTCAAGCTGATAAAAAAAGCACGGAACACCACAAACAGGGCAATTGCTTTTAGCGCAAAGAGAAGATATCTCGGACGAGAGATGAGAACAATCATCGCAAATACCCAGAACAGCATCGCGCCCTGAACAACGATGAAGTCGAGATCGAGAACGGGAAGATTGTCCAAGAGTATATCCCCGGTGAAACCGGATTGCGCCGATTTCCTGTCCGAATAATGACTCGCGCTCACCTGAACCATAAAACTCAAAATTAAAAGCAGTATCCCGAGGTACAGCGAATTCCTGTGGCGGGAGTTCCAAAAACCTTTATATTCCAATCGCATCCGATTCATATTCATGTGTACTTACTATTATACACTTTGTACGAGATGGATAAAAACTTCAGAACCACTGGCCTATTTTTGAGATGGGTTCTAGAATAAAGCGATGGATGCTTCCGCACTTTCAAACATTTCCCAGCCGGCATTGTGGACAGACAGCCCGGAGGGATATTTTTTGATGTTTGTCGCGATGGCAGTCGGCGGACCGGCAGTTACTTCCGCCGGAGCCTTCGCCGCAGCGTTCGGCGTATTCAACATATGGATAGTGTTTTTGGTTTCTATCGCGAGCAACCTCTTCCCCGACGCACTCTATTACGCAATCGGATTCTGGGGACGGGAACAACTTATCGAACGGCTGATAAAAAAATATGGCAAATATATTAAGGTCACGAAAGAAGAAATGCTGCACCTCGAGAAACTTTATGAAAACCATGTCGGGAAGACGCTTACATTTGTGAAACTTGTGCCGTTTCTCGCCACTCCCGGGCTTGTGGCGGCGGGCGTCGTGCGCGTCCCGCTCAAGCGATATATTTTTTGGAGCATTGTTGTAACGCTTCCCACATCGCTCGTTTTCCTTATTATTGGATACTATTTCGGCGCAGCGTACGAACGGATTGCCCACTATACAGAGTATGGCGGTATTTTTGCGGCAGCTCTTTTCGTCATTTTTATCACCATCTCTTACTTCTATCGAAAGTTTACGAAAAAAATCGAGGGGAAAATTGATGAGCTTTAGAGTCTATGCGCATCGCGATATTTTCAGACAATTTTTATCCCGAGCTCTCCGGAATCAGCGATTCGATTGTTGCGCTCGCCACAGAGCTTGCCGCGCAGGGGCACTTCATACATTTTTATGTCCCGCAGTATTCGGCGAAAAATTATGCCCGAATAGGACTCACGGCGCATACGGAACTATCACTTGGCCCAAATATCCAGATTACGCGCCTGCTTTCGATTCCCTACTCTACCGGCACCGGACAGGGACGCGCGATAGTGCCCACCTTCCTCCGCTCGATTGCCGTGAAGCGATTCAAGCCGGACATCATTCACACGCAGCTTTTTTTCACCGCCGGACTTGAGGCACTTATCGCTTCGCGGATTCTTGGCGTACCACTCATCGGCACAAACCACACCGCCGTCAAAGAATTCGCACACTATTCACCGATACATACTCCCGCAGTTGAGCGATTTCTTATCCGCTACGTAAACTGGTACTACGAACGATGCGCACTCGTAACTGCGCCGTCGAAATCCGTGATCGAGGAAATGAATTCATTCGGGTTTAAGGGAAACACCCGGGTCATATCAAATCCAATCGACACGAAAATGTTTTCGCCGGTTTCGTCTTCGCGGCGAACGGAACTGAAAAAAGAATTCGGCTTTTCGCCATTCACAGTCATTCACGCCGGCCGGCTTGCCGTCGAGCGCAACATTGATGTCATCATAAAAGCAGTCGCGGCTGCGGCAAAAAAAATACCGGACATGCTCCTTGCGTTCGCCGGAGGAGGATCGGATGAAAAACGGCTCCGCGCGCTTGCCGAATCACTCGGCATCGAGAAATCTGTTAAATTTTTAGGCGTCCTCCCGAAGCCGAAGCTTGCCGAAGCGTACAACGCGGGCGAGGTCTTCACCATTACGAGTACCGCAGACACGCAAAGCCTGGTGATGATGCAGGCGATGGCGTGCGGCCTGCCGGTTATCGGCGTGCGGGCACGCGCGCTTCCCGAATACATCAATTCCGAGAACGGAATCTTGATTGAACCCGGAGATGAAAAAGCACTTACGGAAAAAATACTCTATTATGCCGAGCATGCGGACGTGAGAAGTAAAACCGGCGAAGGCGCCGCGAAGTACGCCCTGCAGTTTTCCGCGCCTCACATCGCCACAGAATGGGAAAAGATTTATGGAGAAGAAATAAAAAGGTATACTTCAAAACAATGAATCCCGTTAGAAAATTAACAGTCATAATACCGCATCATGCAATCAATTTTAGCACTAACCGTCTTTGTGGTCGCAAAGCGTGGATTTTAATTTTCTAACGGGATGAAAGTCAGCTTTGTCATACCGGCACACAACGAAGAAAAATATATCGGCGAGTGCATCGAGTCTATTATCGAGACGCGGAAAGACAATAAGGACGAGACCGAAATAATCGTTATCAATAATGCGAGCACAGACAAGACGAAAGAAGTTTCTGAAAAATATCCTGGCGTGCGCGTGGTCTATGAGCCGAACAAGGGGCTTACAAAAGCGCGGCAACGCGGGCTTCTCGAAGCGCGCGGGGAGCTTATCGCGTACACCGACGCCGACTCCCGCGTTCCGAAACAGTGGCTCCCATTCGCGCTTGCCGAATTTTCCCGCCGACCGAAGATGGTGTGCCTCTCCGGCCCGCTTCGGTATAATGATCTTCCCTGGTTGCACAGTCGGTTGCTCATAGACCGTTCTGTCCGAGGAAGAAATCGCGAATGTAGGCAGACACATCATGACCGCTAAAGCCATCATTCCGAGTATTCTAGACATTCTCATCAGGTCGCCTCCTTTCATGTCTGTCCGTCTCTCTCACCGTACTTCATGGAGGTCGTCTTGGAAGCTGGCAAAGTCACTAGTTTTAGAGTCTGGAACATTGTACTAGTTATAATGTACTAAATCGTCAGA
>CAYQKB010000006.1:0-32031 GCA_964418085.1 uncultured Candidatus Saccharibacteria bacterium | reverse complement strand
TCGAACGGGGAAAGGGGCTCGCCTCGCTGAAGCTCTGGCGAAGCGGGTCGGGAAAACGCCCGTCCTCCGCAGTAGCCTGCTACGGAGGATGGAGAAGTTTTCCCGTGGCGGAAATATTAAAACCGAGGGGTTTTAAAAAATTTTACTTTAGTAAAATTTTGTTCGACTCCCTTCCGCCTCCGCAGTTTCGAATGAAGTATCGTACCAACCTGGATATTATGGAAACAGTACATTTCGTAAAAACGGAAGATATTGCCGCAAACGTAGAATCTCTTTTCGCTTCTGAAAAGGAGAAATTATCAAAAGCAATTCCGAATGCTGACATCGAACATGTCGGCGGGACTTCAGTTTCGGGCGCAATCTCGAAAGGTGATTTGGATATAAACGTCCGAGTAAAATCGGAAACATTTGACCAGAGCGTAAAGACGCTCAAGGGACTTTACGAAATCAATCAGCCGAATAATTGGACTTCCGGATTTGCCAGTTTTAAAAACGATGCTAAAAATCTTGGCGTTGAGTTGACGATTATTGGCTCTTCTGATGATTGCTTCGTTGCGCAGAGAAATTATCTCAGAAGCCATCCGAAAAAAGTATCGGAATTAAATGCTTTGAAAGAAAAATTTGAAGGTAAAGATATGGATGAATATCGCAAAGAGAAAGCAGTGTTTTTTGAGAAGCTAATTCCCCAATCTTGACGCTTCAACCCCGAAATTTGAACGGCTCTCAAATAATCCTTATACTAGCAGAGAAAGTTGAATCTTCTCACGCTGCAAAAAAACAAAATCATGAATAAAAAAATTATTATAGGAATTATCGTAGTCGTGGGAGCCATTATACTTTTCGCCGTGTTCGGGCATTCGACCCCACCTGTAAGCGCGCCTACAGGAGTCGAGTACACCAACACGCAATATGGTTTCAGTTTTTCATTACCGGATAGCTGGAAGGGATACACAATTGTGACCAGCACCTGGGAAGGCGATGCGCAAGGCAACAGCCTCTCCCTACGCGCTGTTGCGCAAGGCCCGATCATTTCGATACGGCATCCACTATGGACGGCGGCAGTTCCCCGGCAGGATATCCCGATAATGATTTTTACAATTGATGAATGGACCAAGCTCCAGGCGGATGCATTCCACATCGGCGCAGCACCCATCGGGCCGAGCGAGCTCGGGCGGAACGCAACCTATGTATTCGCGCTTCCTGCACGGTACAACTACGCATTCCCTGTCGGATACGAAGAAGTAGATACACTTCTCAAAACCAATCCGCTCCACCCTCTCTAGGCACACCCTCGCTGCGTCTTCTATAAGCTTGGTTTTCTCCATTTTTCCTTGTAAAATAAGCGTTTTTCTGATACCTTGGTAGAGCTTATCCTAAAACCGTTTCGTTTCGCAATGAAAAAGGGCTAAGGATAATCCCTACTATGCCAGACACAAAAGACACAAAAAATTTAAAACAGCGCTCGCCGATCGTGGTCATCATGGGGCACGTTGACCACGGCAAGACGACGCTTCTCGACTATATCCGCAAGGCAAATGTTGCTGAGCGGGAAGCCGGCGGGATAACGCAGGCGGTCGGCGCTTATGAGATTGCGCATGGCGGTCGGCGCATAACATTCATTGACACACCCGGACACGAGGCGTTTTCAAGCATGCGATCGCGCGGCGCGGAAGTTGCCGACCTTGCCATACTCGTCGTTGCCGCGGATGAGGGCGTGAAGCCGCAAACAAAAGAAGCGATACAGACCATCCTCGACTCGAAGACGCCTTTTATCGTCGCGCTCAATAAAATGGATAAGCCGGGCGCGAACATCGAGCGCGTGAAGGGCGACCTCGCCACCGCTGGCGTGCTTCTCGAAGGGCAGGGCGGGCAAATAAGTTTTCACGGGATCTCGGCGAAGACCGGAGAAGGCGTGGACGAGCTTCTCGACTTGATTCTTCTTGCCACCGACATGGAAGATCTTTCGTACGACCCCGCTGCGCCCGCATCGGGCTTTGTGCTCGAGGTACGGCACGACTCGCGGCGCGGATCGGAAGCGACAGTCGTTGTGAAAAATGGGACGCTCACAAAGGGAGCACAGATATATACGAAAAGCGCGAAAGGAAAAGCGCGCGGACTTGAAAACTTTTTGGGCGAGAAGGTTGCGAAAATTGAGCCCTCCGCACCGGCGCTCATTATCGGGTTTGAAAAGCTTCCGCAGGTAGGAGAAATATTCTCGACCGAAAATATTTTCAAAGAAGAAATGGCGCGGAAAGGATTTTCCAAATCCGCAGAGCTTCCGGGTGCGCAAAAAAAGAATGGAGCGGCTTTGAACCTGCTTCTCAAAGCGGCGGACGCCGGATCGCTTGAGGCGCTCGCACAGGTAATACGGGGAATCGAGACCAAGGACAAAAAGCTTAACATCCTTGCGGAGACGGTCGGCGACATCACGGACGGAGATTTGAAAGATGCGATTGCTACGGGCTCAATCATCATCGGATTCAAAAACAAACTTGAGCGATCGGCGAAACAGCTTGCGGACGCCCAGGAGGTGAAAATAATACTATCGGACATCGTGTACGACCTCGAGAAAGCGGTGAAGGAATTTTTGACGTCGTCCTTAGGGCCCGCGGCGCTCGGCGAGCTTGAGGTGCTCGCGATATTCAATAAAGAAAAACAGGAGAAGCAAATCGTCGGCGGCAAGATAACTGCCGGCATCGTGAAAGGGAAAACATCGCTCGAGGTCGTCCGTAAAACGCCGACGGGGGAAGAGAAGCTCGAGATAGTCGGCAAGGTGCTCAGCATCCGGGACAAAAAATCAGAAATAGCTCAGGCGGAGGTTGGCAAGGAAATCGGCATGCTCATAAATTTTCCGGGTGAAATACAAGTAGGAGACCGGCTCATCATTAGGAAATAAATTTTTAATTACCAATTTACAATTTTCAATTGAAAAATTAAAAATTGAAAATTTTACCATGAAGCACCGACCAGAGCGAGTTTCAAAACTAATCCGGGAAGAGCTTAGCATGATCATTGCACGAGAGCTGAATTTTAACGGCGCACTTGCGACGATTACCGAAGTTGTCGTGGACAAGCATCTCGGCACTGCGCGGGTGATGCTAAGCGTTATCCCCTCGTCCAAGGCGGCTAAGGCGCTTAAGGTTGCAAACGCGGACGCCGGAAATTTGCAGTACTTACTTATGAAAAAGATACAGATAAAGCCGCTCCCAAGAATCCGGTTTGAAATTGACCGCGGTCCGGAACATGCGGCGAACGTGGAGAAATTATTACTTAAGCAGGAATCGGAAAGCGAGGAGAATTCTGCGGCTTGAATGTCGTCTTAAACTCGTCTAAACTCAAATTTGTACACGGTCTAGTAGCCAAGTGGTAAGGCGACTCTCTGCAAAAGAGTTATACGGGAGTTCGATTCTCCCCTAGACCTCAGGAATCGAACGGGGAAAGGGGCTCGCCTCGCTGAAGCTCTGGCGAAGCGGGTCGGGAAAACGGAAGTTTTCCCCTGCCTGCCGGCAGGCGTGGTGAAAATATTAAAACCGAGGGGTTTTAAGGAGTCCGCTCCGGATGACGTTCGTTTCCCACTAGGCCTCATACTTTGAAATTGCCCGGGTGGCGAAATTGGCAGACGCAACAGACTTAAGATCTGTCGCCCGCAAGGGCGTGCCGGTTCAAGTCCGGCCCCGGGCACAACGTAAAAAATAAATTCGATGAATCCTGAACAACAAAAAACTATACAGGAAATTGCCAAAGACGTTAGACGCAAACTTGAAGGCGAGGGGTCAGGACATGATTGGTGGCACATTGTACGGGTTTGGAATATGGCGAAGCACATTGGCGCTATTGAGGGCGCCGATATGTTCGTAGTAGAGCTCACGGCGCTCCTTCACGATATCGCGGACTGGAAATTTCATGAGGGCGATGAAACCATTGGACCAAAAGAAGCTCGGAAAATTCTTGAAAAGAATTCTGTGTCCGCACATGTCGTCAAACACGTTTGCGATATTATCGGCGGCATATCTTATAAGGGAGCGGGCGTAAAAACCGAGATGCAAACACTTGAAGGTAGGGTTGTTCAGGATTCTGACCGGGTTGACGCCATCGGAGCTATCGGCGTGGCACGCGCATTCGCTTACGGCGGGCACAAAAATCGGCCGATGTATGACCCGGATAGAAAGTCGTCTCTGCATCAATCCAAAGAAGAGTACTTCAAAAGCGGAAGTCCAACCATTAATCACTTTTATGAAAAACTTTTACTCCTTAAGGATAGGATGAATACCACAACCGCGCAGAAAATTGCCGAGGATCGCCATGAGTATATGGAAAAATATCTCGATAGATTTCTTCAGGAATGGGACGGGAAAATTTGATTCGTTTTGACTATGAAAAAAATAAACATATTTGCCATTACCTGCGCGCTTTTCCTTTTTATGACTCTCGCGCTTGCACATATTTTTCCGTTTTCGAATGGCGCTGCGCCAGTCCCCGCGCCTGCGGCGATAAGCGAGGCGGCGACCTCCACAGAGAAAGAAGCGGCGCCCGAAACTCCAGGAGCGCAGCAGAAGCGGGTGATTTCTGCAGAATCATTTATATCCGAAGCAGTTGATGCGAGCGGGACTATTACGATTCTTGCCGAAAAAAATCCGGACGCGGAGCTCCCGATCGCAAGCATCAGTAAGCTCATGACGGCGATTGTCGTCGCGGACAACTATGATTTAAAAGATATAATTACAATTCCCGAGTCTGTGACGAGCACGCCCACGAGCACAGGGGAACTTGCGGCCGGCGAGATATTCTTTGTAGGCGACTTGCTCCACGCGCTCCTTATCGAATCCAATAACGACGCAGGGGATGCGTTTGCGGCAAAAATGGGCGTCGAGAAATTTGTCGCTCTTATGAATCAAAATGCCCTGCGTTTCGGCATGAACAGGACTAATTATGTAAATCCCACCGGTCTCGACCCGGACGATGGCGGAGCAACAAACTATTCGACCGTTCGCGACCTCACGCAGATTGCGCTCGCGATAAAAAAAGATTATCCCGGCATTTTGGAAATCATGTCACTTAAAGAGTATGAGCTAAAGACAGCGTCGGGCGCTATCCACCACGCACTTCTTACTACCGATCAGCTTCTTGGAGAAAACATCCCATTCACAATCATCGGAGGGAAAACCGGCCAAACGGACAGAGCAAAGAAGAATCTTTTGCTCATCACAACCGGCCTCACCAAAAATACATACTTAATACATATAGTTCTCGGCTCCGACGATAGTTTTGGCGACATGAAAATGCTTCTCGAATTGGTTCGGAATAATTACCGGACATAGAAAAAATAAAAATCGGATAGGGCGGCGGACTACTTCTTCAGTTTCAAGATAATTCTCTTCTCCGCTGCTTTTATTGAGTCGATTACAAACTTGTTCGATGTTCCGGGCGTGAGCGCAGTCTTCATTTCATCCTGTCCGCCGAATTCTGAAATGTGGATGAGTCCCTGAATACCTCCTTCGAGATTAATGACAGCGCCGAACGGATTCAATTTATACACGGTTCCCTGGACTTCATTGCCCGGCTTGTACACGTCTTCAATCCTATCCCACGGATCGGACTTGAGCGCTTTCAAAGACAAAAATACTTTTCCTTCGCGGATGTCCACGATTTTAACCTTGAGTTGATCGTTCACCTTCACAATTTCTTTCGGGTTGTCCACGAGGCGGTAGTCGAGCTCGGAGATATGAATCATTCCTTCGATTTCCGGATTGTCGGTAAATCGTACGAAGACTCCGAAGTCGGCGATGCCCGAGACAAGCGCGTCTATCGTCTGCCCCACGATATACTTCGAGAGCAACTCGCGCACATTTGCGGAGAGCACTTCCCGCTCGGAGAGAATAATCTTATTCGTTCTCGGGTTTACATCTATAATTTTCGCTTCAAGTTCAACTCCGACAAATTTCTTGAGTTCATCCGTTATCTTCTGGCGGTCTCCTTCTCCGACCCGCGGATAGTGATCGAGCGAGAGCTGGGAAACGGGAAGAAATGCCTTGAGTTCCGAGCCAGGCAAATTTGCCATGAGCCCGCCTGCATTTACCGCGACAATTTTTACTTTCACGATCTCGCCGGACTCAAGAAGCTCCTTCGCTTGCTGCCACAATTTTTGCTTTCCTGCTTCCGCGAGCGAAAGCTCTATATTTCCGCCTTCTCCGTCCAAGAGCACAACCTTCGCAGGCACGTGATCGCCGATCTTCATATTTTTTATCACTTCGCGGGCGTTTATCATCTCAACACCGAACACAATGCCGGTTGCGAACCTTCCAACATCAAAAAATGCCTTCCGGGGAAGCTTTTTAATAAGTGTTGCCTCTACAACCGTACCTTCTCTTGGCCAGTTGTTAACCGTAAACTCCTTTTTTAAAACCTCGGTGAGGTCGGCGACGGGCTTTGTTGTGCTTGCGTTTTCTCCAATCATAGTGGAGTTGATTTTAGCCCTCATCTCAAAAATACGCAAGTCGTGACGCGCGCAGATACCCGCACGCTCCTAAAACAGCATTTGAGCAAGGTATTTCTCGGTCGGCGCGAACTCGTCGGTGAGGATCGGGACATTTATGCTATGATCGGGAGTAACGGCGTTTTTAGGATACCCGTCCGATCCCACGGACTTCCGCGCCACGAGTATAATGTTTTGCCGCAGAGTTCCCGAAAAACCGGGCGCAACCTGCAGGGCATACACAACAGGAAATATTTTTTTATATGTGGCGTATTCCGCCTGAAAAAAACTGGATTTCGGCCCGGCGGGTACCACCACCAGATTTGCTATCACCACGCCCTTATCATCGAGCGAGTCATACATTCTCCGGGTCGCTTCTTCGGTCGTAAGCTGGAACGGAATATTCGAATCGGATAAAAAAGCGTCGTTTATTATCACGTTGTACTGGGCGCTATTTCTGTTTAAAAATGTTCTTCCGTCTTCGTTAAATATCCGCACCCTTGGATTTTCCGCGAACGAAAAATATTTCTTTGCCAATTCTTCGAGCTCTGGATCAATCTCTACTACATCAAGCGATGAGCTTGGATATGTTTTTATAAAATGTTTCGGGTACGAATATGCGCCGGCACCGATCATGAGTTCCCTCGAGAAGCCCGGATATAGTTCCGATGCCAGATCAAAAAATTTTGTGTACGCTATCACTAATTCACTTGGATTATCTACATATTCTCCCGACTGCTCCCCATAGATGCTATTCGTCATATAGCGGACGGGCCGCTCTGTTCCACCTTCGACCGCATCGTAAATCCACACATGGCTATAGCGGGTGTCGATATCCCCAACAATTTTCCCCGGAATTATTTTTTCCGAAATAGCGGGCGGGGTAAGAAACGGTATGCAGACAGCAACCACCACACATACGATTGCCCATTTTTTAGCTCCGCGCCTCTGAACGCTCCACAGGGACAGCGCCGAGAGAAGGAAAAGCGTTGAGCTCAAGATTAAAATAATCTTTGTGCTTCTCAGGAACGAAATAAGAACAAAGCCGCCAAGGAACGTGCCGATGATACTTCCAAGTGTCGAGAGAGCGTAGAGAGAGCCGATTGTCTGCCCGGATGTCTCGACTGCTTTCATTTTTAGCCGAGCGACATAGGGCGTAACCATGCCGAGGCATACGGTGGCGGGGGCAAAAAGAATTATTGTTCCCTCGATGGTTTTCGTAATCAGATCAAGGGGGAGAAAGGCAACCATATCCAAAAAAATTTTGAGGTAGACCACGGAGAGAACGAGCGCGGCCGCAGCAGCCAGTATGCACCCCAAAGCGACAAAGTCCGCATGTTTGTCCGCCCGTTTTCCTCCCCACCAATATCCAAAACTCAATGACCCGAGGATGATGCCGATGAGACTAGTCCAGACTATGATTGATGTACCAAGATATGGGGCAATAATACGCGAGCCGTCGAGCTCGAGAATCATTACCACCGCCCCCGACACAAATGCGATTATTTCTGAAATGTATTTCATGCTTTTTTGTCTTGCAATGCAATCCGTTACCGTTTTTTTCGTACGCCGGCTCTGACCCTCGGTACAAAAAGTATATATCATGTAGGCCATATATCGCGAGCTTCTTAGGATTTATTCGCTCGCAATTTATCGAAATTATTGCTACACTTTAAACTGTCAAAATCATGGTTATAACTTATTTCGGCGAAGGGGCTTTTCGGGTTCAAAGCGGAGAAACATCCCTCCTTATTGATTCGGATAATAATCGGCTTAAGGCAGATCTGGTCCTCAAAACCAGCGTGGCTACCGATTCCTTAATTTCAGCGGAGCCCTCGACTATTTCATTCCCGGGCGAGTATGAAGTAAAGGGGATTGAGGTAAAAGGCATCGCGGTCACCGAGGAATCAACCGAAAAAAAAGTACAGACTGCCTACCTTGTCACCTGGGAAGAAATTAAAATTGCATTTTTGGGAGGTATCTCGAAACAGCCATCAGCTGACATCATCGAAAAACTGAACGACCCGGACATTCTTTTCATTCCCGCCGGCGGCGGAAACTATCTCGAGCCGGAAGCTGCAGCAAAAACGGCGAAGATGATCGAGGCGTCAATCGTTATCCCCTCGTTTTATAAAAGCCCGGCGGAATTTTTGAAAGCGATGGGACAAAAATCCGAACCGCAGGAAAAATTGGTCTTGAAAAAAAAGGATTTAACTGCGGAAAAAAATATGGTTGTCATTTTAAAGCACAGCTAATAACAATTCCTATGGCAGAATTTCTCTCAAAACTTCAATCAGCGGATGATGCGACCAAAAAAAAGTGGATGATTATCGGCACTGCGGTTATTATGGCGATCGTCATATATGTGTGGCTCGCGTATTTCAATACTCTCTTTACCGGATCTCCAACGGCGGCCACAGCGCCCGCGGCGGTGAGCGACCAACGGCAAAGCGCAGCGCCCACCACCGCAACCGGCCCATTTCAATATTTCCGCGACCGGATGGCTTCAATATTCCAGCTTTTTTCGAACCTGGTCGGCGGACTCGGAAATATATTCAAGGCACCGCGGGAATATATTATTAAACCGTCGCAATAAAATTTTCAATTAACAATTTTTAATTTTCAATATTTATGAACCACTTGAAAATTGAAAACTGAAAATTGCACATTAATACACAATGGACACCATTGAACCAAGAGAAATAACAAAAGAACTTAAGGAATCATACCTCGACTATGCGATGTCGGTTATCGTTTCGCGTGCACTCCCCGACGTCCGCGACGGACTCAAGCCCGTTCACAGGCGGGTGCTCTGGACCATGTGGGAAACGGGGCTCACCCATCTTGCCAAGTACAGAAAATCGGCGAATGTTGTCGGTGCTACGATGGGAAACTACCACCCACACGGGGACACCGCCATTTACGACACCATGGTTCGCATGGCGCAGGATTTTTCTTTGCGCTATCCCCTGATTCAGGGACAAGGAAACTTCGGCGACGTTGACGGCGACGGAGCGGCTGCGATGCGGTACACCGAGGCGCGATTGTCCAAAGTTGCAGAAGAGCTTCTCTTTGATATCGAAAAAGAAACCGTCGAGTGGATGCCAAACTACGATGCCACGCGCAACGAGCCGAAGGTCCTGCCTGCAAAACTTCCCAATCTGCTTTTGAACGGAAGCCTCGGCATTGCCGTCGGCATGACGACAAACATTCCTCCTCACAATTTGGGCGAAGTTGTGGACGCGATACTCTGCCTTGCCGATAATCCAGAAGCCACGAACGATGACCTCTCAAAATTTATAAAGGGTCCGGACTTCCCGACTGGCGGAATCATATTCGATGAGACCGCAATCAAGGCGTGCTATGCGACCGGCCGAGGAGGAATCACCACCCGCGCAAAAGCGGAAATTGTGGAAAAGAAAAGTGGCCGACAGTTCGACATCATCGTCACCGAAATCCCCTACCAGGTAAATAAATCCGAACTCATCAAGAGCATTGCCGAGCTCCATCAGAATAAAAAAGTTGAAGGCATACGCGATATTCGAGACGAGTCCGACCGCGAAGGTATGCGGATTGTGATAGAGCTCAAGAATGATGCGCCGCCGCAGAAAGTTTTAAACCAACTCTACGAGCACAGCGACCTCCAAAAAGATTTCCATTTGAATATGATTGCGCTCGTGAACGGCATTGAGCCGCAACTTCTTTCGGTCAAGGATATTCTTTTTGAATACATCAAATATAGGAAAGATGTTGTCCGCAAGCGAACACAATTCGATCTTACCCGAGCGGAAGAGCGAGCACATATATTAAAGGGGTTAAGCATTGCGCTCGACGCCATTGACCGCGTTATCGCGACAATCAAAAAATCCAAAGACAAAGATGAGGCGCATAAAAATCTCGTAAAAACGTTCAAGCTCTCGGACATTCAGGCTCGCGCGATACTTGAAATGCGGCTTCAAACACTTGCCGCTCTTGAACAGGAAAAGATCGAGGCAGAGCTCAAGGAAAAGCTCGCGCTTATAAAAGAACTCGGATTGATTCTGAAGAGCCCCGCGCGAATTTTGAAAATCATTAAAGATGAGCTCGCAGAGCTCAAGGAAAAATATGGCGATGCGCGCCGGACAAAGGTTGTACCGCATGCACTCAAGGCATTCAGCAATGAAGACCTTATCCCCAATGAAGAGACTATCATCACCTACTCTGCCGGTGGATATGTGAAGCGGCTCGCGCCCGACACCTTCAAAGCGCAGCGGCGCGGCGGGAAAGGACTCATCGGATCCGACGTCGCCGAGGAAGATTTCTTGTCACACTTCTTTAATGCCGAAACCCACGACAATTTACTTTTCTTCACCGACAAGGGGCGCGTGTTCCAGACAAAAGCGTACGAAATTCCGGAGGCGTCCCGGACGTCGAAAGGAAAGGCAATTCATAATTTCCTGGAATTGCCGACCGATGAAAATGTGAGCGCCATCGTGAGCTATCATCCAAAGAAGCAGCAGGACGGCTTTTTGATAATGGTTACGAAGCGCGGCGTCATCAAAAAAACTCCGCTCGAAGATTTTTCAAATATCCGCCGCACCGGCATCATCGGCATACGGCTCCAAAAAGATGACCTCTTAAAATGGGTGCGGCTCTCGAGCGGCAAAGATGAAGTGATTTTGACCACGCGCCTCGGCCAGTCGATACGTTTCAAAGAAGGACAGGCGCGCCCAATGGGACGAGCGGCCGCCGGGGTACGCGGAATCCGGCTCAAGAAAGACGATGAAGTTGCCGGATTTGACATCATCAAGGGGAACGACGCGAAGGTACTGGTCGTCATGGCAAACGGATTTGCGAAACAAACAGCGCTTAAGGAATATCGCCTCCAGAGCAGAGGCGGATCGGGAATCAAAACCGCCAACATTACGCCGAAGACCGGTACTATTGTCTCCGCGCATATCACAACAGACGAAAAAGAAATATTTGCTCTCTCGGCGAAAGGACAAATGATCCGAACAAACCTTGAATCCGTTCGCACCACAGGCCGCTCGGCGCAGGGGGTAAAGATTATGAACTTGAACGCCGGCGACAGACTGGCGGGAACGGTTATTATTTAGGTTCTACACAGTAAGGGCGAACCTTTTGTTTTCTATAAAGCGTTATTTTATGGTCTTTTCTCCCGGACAATTTCGTTCTACACTTAATGGGAATGAAGAAGATACCGAAAAAATATTTCATCATTGTTGGAATCGTTTTGGTCTTTGGGATTCTTTTTTATCTTATCTTTACAAACACACGAAGACCTGCAGTGACTATCGCGCCTTTCACTTTGAATGTCTGGGGAATTGAAAGCAGTGGAATATTTGCAAGCATCAGCGGCGCGTATCAGGCATCCCGCCCCGGAGCAATAATAATTTATAAGCAGTTGGACCCTGCGACGTACAAAGATACGCTTTTAAACGCGATGGCGGCGGGAGCAGGGCCGGACGTATTTTATATAAACAACAATGACATCCCAGCGGAAAAAGATAAGCTCTTTCCGCTCGATAAAAAACAATACACGTCTGCAGATCTCGACGTCTTCCCTGTCGTAGTCAAGGCTGACACAATAGTGGGAGGAGAGCTCTATGCACTCCCCCTTTATCTGGATAGCTTGGCGCTCATTTATAACAAAGATTTGTTTGATCAAGCAGGCATTGTGTATCCTCCCAAATCTTGGGATGAATTTCAGACTATCGTTCCGAAGCTCGCGAATGTAAACCAGCGCGGACAGATCATCAAGTCTGCGGCGGCAATCGGCGGTACGGAAAAAACCGTGGATGCGGGAGTCGATCTCCTCATCGCGCTTTTGATGCAGAACGCGCCACAAACACAGAACGCCGCAAGCCAATCGATCGCCGGCGTACTCGGGAATAAGGCAGGAGTTGATGCTTTTACGTTCTATATTCAATTCGCAAACGCTGCTTCAACCGCCTACACGTGGAATGACAACCAGCAAAACTCAATCGACAGTTTTGCCGCCGGAAATACCGCAATGATTTTTAATTATCAATCGTCTTTGGCGGCAATAAAAAGTAAAAATCCGTTCATGCATATCGGCATTGCCCCACTTCCTCAAATAGCACCCGATTCCAGTACTTCCGTAGATTATGCCTCCTATTACACTCTTGCCGTTTCAAAACAAACCAAAATTCCGGGGCAAGCATGGGACTTTGTAGAGCAGGCGACTACAAACGAAGCGATAGCGAAGGCATATCTTGCAGCTGCGGGCCACCCGCCGGCGCTCAAATCCCTCATCTCTCAAGTAATAAGCGATTTGGATTTGGGGGTTTTTGCGAAGTCAGCGCTTATAGACCGCTCGTGGTATCATGCAAACAACGAGCAGATACACAGTGCGCTCAACGATGCGATCGGAAATGCGGTGAGCGGACGATCGAGTATAAGAGACTCGGTTGGAACGGCGGCGTATAGAATCGGCCAGCTTCAATAAAACTTTAACCGGATGCCTGCAATTAAAAAATTCTTTCTGTATCTCGCACTCCCAACAGCAATCCTTTTTATTCCGGCTGTCAGCTCTGCGCATGTGCCAAATATTTTAAGCGGCGGATACTGGGGTGGCGTTGATTCCGAGACCGGCATGTCGGGAATCGTTTCATGCACTCCCCCAATTACGGTTCAACCAGCTAATGGACCGCCGGATGCAAACGGGAACTACCCGCCTCCGGTAACCGCTCCAAGCCAGCATGCGTGTATGAGCTTGTGCGACCTTATCCACACCCTGCTCCACGTCATCGCATTCGGCGAATCGCTTGCGCTCTACGCTGGCGCACCAATCCTTTTTGCCTGGGGCGGAATACTTATAATTATCTCGAGCGGAAATCCGGGGAAAATTTCCGAAGGGAAAAAAATACTCACCGGAACAATCATTGGCGTTCTTATTATGCTCTCGGCGTATCTTATTGTGAGCACATTCATCAATGTTTTAGGGCTTGCAAACTTTATTCCCCTGACCCTACAGTGCATGGTGCGTTAGAGGAGTCTGACAAATTTTCAATTTTTCTTTTTTTCTCTTCCCTTCTTTTTTTCTGTCATTCCCGCGAAGGCGGGAATGCGAGCGCGGGAATGACAGGGGGGGGCGAGGAATGATAAAGACGCAACAACCCAGGATGAGATGACACAAAAATAAATTCTGATATACTATCTGTATTATCCTTATGTACGAAAGCATCTTACATTTCCTCGGGCTCACAAAAACTGCTTTCGCGGATCTCTACCCTCCTCAAACATTCACCCTTCCCGATCCTTTTGCGGGGCACGATTTCCAGTGGGTCGTTGGCAAAATCGCCGACTTTCTTATAGTCATTGGCGGACCGCTTGTGGCAATCATGGTGCTTATCGGCGGATATATGATGGTAACCTCCGGCGGAAATTCGGAAAAATTCTCGACCGGCAGGAAAACCATCCTCTATGCGGCGATTGGGTTTGTGGTAATACTCATGGCAAAAGGGGTTGCAAGCGTCATTCAAAACATTTTCCAATAAACGTATCATGAAGGCTGTTTTTAAAAACCATGCTGCTTCGGTACTGGGGATACTTGCTCTTTTCGCCGCATCTCCGGCATATGCGCTCACAATAAACAGCGTACAAGACATAAACGATAAAATACTCTGCAAAATATTTGCGTGGATGTTCACTTTTTTAATAGTGATCTCCGCGATCATGGGTCTTGTTGGCGCTTACTTTTTTATGACATCAGGGGGAGATTCGGAAAAGGTAGATAAAGCGAAGAAAACCCTTATTTATGCAGTGATTGGAGTCATGGTAGCGCTTGTCGCAAAGGCGTTTCCGGGACTTATTAGCAGCATTTTCGGAGGTGGCGCGGTTTCGACTTGTTAACACCCTGCTAACCCTATGCAAAATCTTGAATATGGTATAGTATACATACGGCTAGAAATAGCTGAAGAAATACCAGAAAGGTCGAAAAAATATATATAAGAACAATGAATAACAGAATTAAGTATTTCGTAGCGTCCCTTTCTACCGCAGTGGCCGTCTCTCCCCTTTTGGCTTTTGCATTCGGCAGCGGAACTGACAGTGGCACTGGAACAGGCGTCGGCGGACCCACAGTCCCGGCGACACCGACCGCGCTTACGAGTCTTGGCAATTTCAAGACCTTTCTTTGCGTCACAGTATTTGGATGGTTTTTCACCTTCTTGGTAGTACTCGCTGCCATCTTTGCTTTGGTTGCGGCATATAAGTATCTCACTGCAGGAGGAGACCCGGAAAAGGTCAAAGCAGCAAGCAATATACTCATTTATTGCGCGATTGCGATCGTAGCCGCTCTCTTCGCACGAGGACTTCCGCTTCTTGTCGGATCCCTCATCGGAGGAGATGTTACCGGCGTTGGCTGTTCGTAGTATTTTATTTTCTTTCAGCGCAAAACCCCGTCATCTTTGGATGCTGGGGTTTTGTTTTATCCTTGAACTTACGTAAAACTTCTGCTAGAACCCGTAGGTAAATTTTGATACAGCGAGAAACATCAAAAATGCGCCAATGAGAAGCGCGCCAGAGAGCTCCCCTTCAAGCGTGTCCCTCTTTCTTACTGCAACTAAGTCTTCAATCAAAAATGGAACAAGCAGATATCCGAAATTGACCGCCGCAAGATAGTGGAAAAGGAAGAGCTGGCTGGGAATAAGAAAAAACGGAAGATAGTTCGCGAGGTATGCTGCGAGTAAAAATAGCGGCCAGCCTGGCTTTATCTTTTTTTTGAAATAATTAAATGGAATCGCGACACAATAATACATGACTGCAACGAAAACAGTTCCCCAAGAAAAGAAATTGCCAAGGATTCCGATTTCAACGCCTTTGCCATCGCCCCAGTACACAAAGGGGTCGAACGAGAACGGCCATTCAAAGGGCTTGCCGCCGTCCGGGCTTGCTTGAATAAATTTTTTGTCGGTATGAGTGAGATATATCAGCCGATTATAATCCAAAAAAGATTTAACGGTACCCTGAATATCTCCCGTTCGCGGAAACTGGAGCTCCGATACTTGCGCGCGCGTAGCGGGATCGTTCGGCAAATCGATACTCAACTTCATATTAACCGGGCCGGGGTGGAACAAACTGAAATACAGAACGAAGACAGCGATGTAGGTAAAACACATTACGCATGCAAGTTTTACAATATCTTTCCACAGCTTTTTATATAACAAGAAAATCGCTGCGGCTGCGAAAAACCCGAGTCCAGTCCACTTTACCGAGATAACAAGCCCAAAAAGTATGCCGGAAAGCATAATGAGTAAAACCCTAGACCATTCTCGCGGCGCCTTAAGCGCGCATAAAAATGCGAGTATGCCGGAGAATCCCAGCAGGAGAAAGAGCGAGTCCGGCATTATGATACGGGAGTGTAAGACAAGCGCATTATCGAGCGCCGCAAGCAACGCCGGTATCGCAGCCCTCTTGTAGTTGAACCCTAAAACTCGGGCGATCGCATATATAACAACAACGAGTAGCGACCCAAGGATCACGTTTGCAAGCCGAACTCTTTCGTACGGAAACCCGCCAAACGACTGGCCGACGGCATACATTGCTTCGGGCCACAGAGATGAACGATCGGGGTGTGCCGCAAGGGTCATATAGAGCCATCCCAGTGGAGGATGCACCTCGAAAAACGGCTCTCCCCGCACCGTACTTGAAATAAAAGAGACGAATGCGCCTTCATCAACGACCGCTACCGGCGGATACGCATAGAGAGGTGCGCGCAGAACAAGCGCAAACAAAAAAATGCCACCGGCGACTAAGACATCACGTTTCCACGTGAGCAATCTATCGTGGTTCATATGCTTCGTTCAAAAATAAAAACTTCTATGAAAGAAAGTTTATTCACAAGGGGCAGTCTGCCAACTACGGAATTTAATACAAAAGAAACCAGCGGTATATATTTTGGAAACAGCAAACGATGCTGCCGATCAATTAATTTGAATCCGCAGTTTTCGGCAATCGTAATTAACGATTCATTGCTTATCCGATTGTGCGGTCCTTCCGGCATTTTTTGATGAAATTTTTCAGCAAGCATTAAGACTGGCTCCCAGAGCGGATTCGCCATAGTAACCAAAACTTGAGCATGTTCAGTAGACACGCGGCGAAGGGCTTTGAGTGCAGACTCCACATTGGGTAAATGCTCAACGACATCGAAGAGCAGTATCAGATCATATTTTTCTTTTGCATCGAGCGATTCAATATCGGAAACAAAAAAACGCAGATGGGGATATTCTTTTTGCTGGAGAGCGGCGATCTTTATCATCTCCGGAGAAACATCTATGCCAGTCCCCCGCTGTATTTCGAGAGACCGAAGAATTGTGCCGGTTCCGCAGCCCGCGTCCAAAACATTTTTGTTTTTTGCACTGTGCTCTGCCGCTATATTTTTTAATTCCTGATAGTAATACCAATTTTTTCTTTTCCAATAATCGTAGTCGCCCGCAACTTCGTCAAAATGGCTTTTGACTTCTTCGTTCACAAACGGAGTTTGATGTATCATATTATTCCCTTAATTTTAGCTTGCGAGCGGCGAAAACGCACATTTTAAGAAGCAGCAAACCGTGACGGAAACGGCTGATTTTGGTGGAGCCGTAGGTGCGCTCCCGATAATGGACGGGCAAATCAACTATTTTCAAATTCAGTTTTGCTGCCCCAAGGATAAGATCAAAGTCTCCAAACGGGTCGAAATCACCGAAGTACGTACGGCCGCGGGCGATTCTTTTATAGTCTTCGGCGAAGAGCACCTTCGTTCCGCAGAGTGTATCCTTAATATGCTGGCCAAGCAGCCAGCTGAACATCAAACTGAAAAATTTATTTCCCAAAACATTCAAAAATCTCATCGCCTCTTTCTCCATCGGATAGACAAGCCGTGAGCCATTTATAAATTCCCCGCGGCCCGAGCGTATCGCATCGTAAAATTTCGGCAGCTCTTCCGGCGGCACCGTCAAATCGGCATCGAGTATCATAAGCACCTCCCCCGCTGCCATAGCAAACCCTTTTCGCACCGCATCGCCCTTCCCCTTCCCGTCCTGCACCGCGAACCGAATATTCTTTTTGCCGGCATATTTTTTTGTGACGCGCTCAATTTCTTCTAGCGTGCCGTCGCTTGAATGCCCCTCAATAAAAATTGTCTCCAAGCTCGAGCCAAACTGCGGCAGACGTAGAATAGCCTGCTCGATATTCCCCTTTTCGTCTCTCGCGGGCACAATCACGGAAACAGAATACTCCCTACTTTTTCTCTCCATCGGTCGCGCTACAATATATTGAACGAGGCAAAATCGATTTATAAATGGGAGATTCGCGATATATCGATTCACAAACGTTGAAAGTATCGGAATATAAAATGGAAGCAGTATTTTTTTGCCGCTCTTTATCACTTCGAAGCCGGATATATATAAAAGGTTTTCGATATCTTTTCCCGAAAGCCAGTGTTGAGGCGGCTGTTTGGACTTCAGACCGAGAAATTCCGCGAGGCGAAGAACCGGCTCCCAAACATAATTAAAATAAGTAATTATCACGCGCGTGCGATCATGAGAGACCGCATGCAGTTCGTGAAAAACATCCTGAACATCGGCAAAGCGCCCCAGGACATCCGAGAGAACGACGTAGTCAAAGCACTTGTCGAAAGATACATCGGCAGCATCCATGACACGCCAATCCATTTTTGGATATTTATTTTTTGCCGCATCAATCTTTTTCGGATCGATGTCTATCCCCGTGCCATCTTTTGGATTCAATGATGCAAGCAGGTCTCCATCCCCCGTGCCGATTTCAAGAACGGCCTCCCTTTCGGGAATCAAAAATCCGACTAAATCTTGAATTCTTTCGTGATAATACGCTTTCCAAAATTCTTTACTCATCTCGTAGAATAATAACTTTTTGCCTGGCCCAACCCCCTAAACAGGCTGCAGGAAGAGCACTTTTTAACTTTCAGATAGTACCACGGGATTTGACCCTTGCCTACTTTGACAGAGCGGAAGCAAGGGAGTAAAAAAAAACACCCCGACCAGTTGACCCGGTCGGGGGTTTTGTTTTTTTGGGCGCTTTTCGCGCCCCAATGAGCTGTCTTCTTTTTAAGTTTTCCGTTTGAGGTAGAAGAAACCTCCTTCGCCGGCGACCTTGAACGGGCCATACCGGAGAACGTTTGTTCCGCTTGGGTTCATATACCTCGGCTGGTTTTCGCCCAAGTACTGAACCCAGTACCCGTTCGTACCATCAGGCCAGAGGTCAACCCATCCCCACCTATGAGGAACGTGGATCCACCCACTGAATTGATTCGTGACCGTGAGCGGAATCTTGTAGTACCCGTAATTCTCAGGAATCCACAGATCCGCTTGATCCGCTGGCATCAGAATCGCCGTCGGCGGATTCGTGTCCACCGATGCATGCCTTGCGGGAAGCAAATTGCTCAACCCCGAAAAGCCATTAGTTCTGATGCCGACTGCGACACTTTTCTGTTTTAGGTTCAGCCTGTATGCCACGGCCGACGCGATGTCGGGAATGTAGAACAACAAGGTAATTATGATTGCCGTTGTGCCCGCGTGCCACCTCAACTTTTTATTCCCGTTTGTAATCACGAGAATTGAGTAGAAGAGAAGCACGAGGCAGTAGAGCGGAATAAATCCCCTGTTGTTCGCAATCGGGACGGCAGAAAAGATTATGCCAATCCCGATTTCGGCTGCCAGCATCCATGCCGCGAACCGAAGGATTTGTCTGCCCCAGGGAAACCCCGCAAGAACCGCGAGGATGAGCGGGTCCCGCCAAAACCAGAATAGCGCGATGATTGCCACTACCGGCAGGACGAGAGCTACAAGTGACGTGAGGACAAACGATCCAAAAAGCGAGATTGCAGCGATGACGACTGGAAAAAACAGCATCGTCAAGATTACATACCTCGCCCAGTAGTTGCCCTCATTCCAGACGGCCCAGATGATCCGTAGAGCTGCAACTATCATTCTCCTAGCTTGGATTAGAAAGGCTTTCATCGCTTACCTCCCTTTCTGTTTTCCAGACGTGATGCCAATCCCTCGAGGAAGTCAGCCCCCTCGGCGATATACGGAACCGCTTCGTCTGCCTTTTCATCAATCCAATTCGCGGCTTCCTTAATTGTGTCTGTCGTTACGTTCTTTGCGAGTTGTAAGTGTTGCCGCACTCCATCATTGTTCTGGAGCTCGTATTGATCCACAAACTCCTCTCGGCTCTTTCTGCAGATTGCGTCGAGGCGGATCAGAACGTGGTTACCCCTCGCCTGCACTAGCTCATTGAGCCACCTGGAGAGATCATTCTCCAGGTACCGACGACTGTTAATTTTGAGCACACCCTTATGGGTGGTCATCTCATTCAATAGCTTTTCAATCGCCGATGAACGCGGTGGCTTGGCGTTTGAGAGCTGATCATTTAGATACGCGAGCCCCGAATCGAGCGCCTTGCGATCGAATTGAGTCATCTCCCGAACCTTTTGTCCGACAGCAATTGTCGCTTCATGCACTGGCCTTCTCTTTGCCTCTGCGCTTTTGACCAACGTATTTCCAAAGACGCTGGCCACGACGACCGACACCCACTCAATGCTTTCTGCTGCTATGTGTTTTAACCATCCTGTCATATTTTTCCTTTCAGTTTTGTTTGTTTGATTTTTCTTTGTTTAGGGGCCGACTAACGTAGCCGTCCATCCCTGTGCACCCGCGTGCACTTCGATGTAGCGGGTGGCTTCTTTAAACTTGACGGGACACACCGCCAAGCCACCGATTTTTGTCGTAAAGGCTTTGACAGCCCCACTGACTATAACCTTCCCCTTGAAACCAACAAGTGGCTTCCCCTCTTTGGCGAGTACGACGATACACAACTTGTAATCGCCATCGACACCAGTTACGCTCACCGTGAGCTTGTCGGGCGAAACGGGTTCGGCCGCTTTCGGAGCGTTGTCCCGAATTAACTTTTGCTTTTCCGCCGCAGTAGCCATAAGGGTCAGCATGCTGATTTGCTTCTCGAGCTCCACTGTCTCGGGGCTTGCGGCGATTTTAGCCTTGTTGAGCGCTTCGGTTGCCGCGTACGCTTTTGCGGCAGCATTATTTTGGTCTGCGACCAAAACATTCGGCGCCGGGAGTTTGGGGACGGTAATTAAAAGCCGTGCATCCCGCCCGCCCGTTGTGACGTGCACCGTGTAATGGTGCCCGGCCACAAGCTTGGTGAGCGGCCACTCTGCGTAGCCGTCGTGGAGATCCACTGGCGACTGCGGGACAACTTCGACGCCATCAGCGTCGTGAACCACGGTGATGAGTGCCGTCAAAGGAAACCCTCCCTGCCAGCGCCCAAGCGTGTTTATCCAAATTGCCGTGGAGTAAGTTCCATCAGCAGCCTGCTCGAGTTTATCCGATCTCACATCAAGTCTCATACACTTTTCCTTTCGTTTTGGTTTTTCATTTCGAATCCGATTTTAAATTTTCAAGTCTGCTTTCACCAGCCACCATACGACTCATGTGTCGCACAGCGCACTCCGAGAAGCATCTCAAAGTGCTTGAACTATGGCATACTTTTTTATAAAAGTCAAGTCATTCTTTGCTTCTTTTCAATTTGATATTGGATTAAAAAATAAAAATTATTTTGCCGGATTATTTTTTTTTGCCTTATTTTTGCCCGAATCCGACTTCTTTTGTCCTTATTTTTTATCCAAATTTTTGACAAACATTTTTGTTTGTCAAAAATTGAAGTTTGGCGATTTATATCTTTTTTGCCAAACATTCTGCTAAACATCGTTTTTCTGTAAATCTGACAAACCATTGTAAATGCTAGTGATAAACATTTTGGCTAAAAAATGTGTTTCGCGATAAACATTTTGTTCACATTTTAGCCAAATAGGCACCTATAATAAAATGATCATCGCAAAATTATATTTAAACGCCGTCTCCGCGGGATCACAAAAAGAAAATTGTAATGTCCGATTTCGGTTAAGTTTCTTTTCATGTAAACATTTTAGAGAACAAGAACTATAAATTCTTGTAAATCAACCAACTATCACATTTGATAAACAACAAAATGTTTGTCAAAAATTGAAGTTGTTTGATAAACATCTTATAATAATAAAAATGTATGACTAAAAAATCAGAAATTGGAAAAATTGGCGAAGATTTTGCTTGTACCTATCTTTATAAAAAGGGATATAGAATTATTAACAGAAATTATCTTACAAAAATTGGAGAGATAGATATCATCGGCATAGATAGGAAAGATAGGAATAAGACTCTTGTATTTTTTGAAATTAAGACCATGCAAAAATCCGGCAATCCGGCAATTGCCGGATTAGCACCGGAAGACAATATGACTAAATCAAAAATTAAAAAAGTTGCGAGAACGTGCGAACTTTTTATCTCAGCCAACCCAAAATTAATTTCTGAAGAAAAGGGTTGGAGAATAGATCTCCTCGCAGTATCCCTTGATGAAAATTTAAAGCCGGAGTTCACTCACTATGAAAATATCTTTCTGTAATTTTTTGTATGCCCGTCAGTTGACCAAGAACACCGAACGTACTACGCTTTAAAAATGGAAAATAATTTTGCTCAGTACAAAATAAAACTAGAGAAGGAAAAGGAAAAACTTTTAAAGGATATTATTCGGGCGGAAAAGCCCGAAGACTTCGGGTCTGACATTGACGGCTCGGATGAAGAAAAAAATGAAGCCGAAAGTTTTGGAAATCAGATTGCTTTTGCTCAAACTCTTAAAGAGCGAATAAATGAGATTGATGCGGCACTGAACAAAATCGCGGCTGGCACGTACGGCGTTTGCGAACAGTGCGGAAAAAAAATCGAAGAAAAAGTTTTAGTCGCGTCTCCTGAATCACGACTGTGTAAACGCTGTAAGAAGTCGGAGTAAGCCCAACCACTGCGGATCGGGAAAAATAAATTATGCTATGAACAAAAACCTCGCGCGGTTATATTCCGCCGAACTTGAAGGTATAAAATCCAAACTCATTGAGGTAGAGGTGGATTTGAATGTCGGCCTTCATGCGTTCAATATTGTCGGCCTGGCGGACAAAGCACTCAATGAAGCGAAGGAGCGCGTGAATTCCGCTCTCAAAAACTCTGGCGTAAAGCCGCCGAATCGGGAAAACAGAAAGATAACCGTGAACCTTGCTCCCGCAGACGTGAAAAAGACGGGATCGCAATATGACCTCGCAATCGCAATCGGATATCTTCTCGCAACCGGACAAATTCTATCATTCGAAACAAAGGATAAAATGTTTATCGGCGAACTCGCACTCGACGGACGCCTGCGCCCCATCGCAGGCGCACTAAACAGCGCGGAAATGGCAAAAAAATCCGGCTTCACACATATCCTCCTTCCAATTCAAAACGCGAACGAAGCGTCTGTGATTGATGGAATAGACATAATCCCAATCGAAACACTTCAGGATGCGATTGATTTTCTCGAAGAGCGGCGACTTATAAAGCCGTGGGTACCGCACGAACTTGAGGCGGAAGAAATTCTTGCCCCCGATTTTTCAGAAATAAAAAATCAGGAAAATGCGAAGCGGGCTATGACCATCGCGGCGAGCGGGGGACACAATCTTCTTATGTCGGGGCCGCCGGGAGTAGGGAAGAGCCTGCTGAGCCAAGCGATGCTCGGCATTCTTCCGCACCTTACCCTCGATGAAGCAATTGAGGTGACCAAGATTTACAGCGCCGCCGGGCTCAGTTCCGGCGGGCTTATGGCGGAGCGGCCATTTCGATCGCCGCATCACACCGCATCGCTTGTTTCCATTGTCGGCGGCGGGTCCGACCCGAAGCCGGGAGAAATAAGTCTGGCGCACCGGGGGATTTTGTTTCTCGACGAACTGCCGGAGTTTCAAAAAAATATTTTAGAATCACTGCGTCAGCCGCTTGAATCCGGGACAGTTCATATATCGCGTGCGAAAAGCAGTCTCGTCTTCCCGGCGAGGTTTACCCTCATCGCCGCAATGAATCCCTGCCCCTGCGGCTTTTGGGGAGATTCAGCCCGTGAATGCAAATGTTCCGCAAACGAAATCATGCGCTACGAGAAAAAGATTTCCGGACCGCTCCTTGATCGCATTGATCTTCAGATAAAAGTTCAGCGCGTGGCAATATCGGCGCTCAGAGAAAAGAAGGCTTTTGCGCCGACGAGTCCCGGCATACGAGACACGGTTGAAAACGCAAGAAAGATCCAACAGGAACGGTTCAGCCGCCTGCCTGCGAACCGGAAAATCAGAACAAATTCGGAAATGAGCTCCCGCCAAACCGAAGAGTTTGCGAACCTCGATGCTGGAGCGGAAAAATTTTTAGAGACATTCGATAAGAGCAGACTTTCGCCCCGAGGATATTACCGACTCCTCAAAACTGCCCGCACCATTGCCGACCTTGATCAAAAAGAAAAAATCTCCGCGGATCATTGCGGAGAAGCATTTAGCTACAGACTGCGGGAGGAGATTTAGCGAATTGCTAATGGCTTATAGCATATAGTAAATCCAGTTAGCTATCCGGCCATATGCAATTAGCTTTTCGCTATTTCACAAACGGATTTTGTGCGCCGTACACTTCAAAACTTACTCTGCACCCCGTTATCTCACCCGTGTCTCCCACGGTCCCAATCACGTCGCCCTGTTTTACATAATCACCGACGCTCACCGAAATATCTTTGAGGTGGGTATAGCGGGTTTTAATCGCGTCTCCGAAGGGATGTTCAATGAGTACAAAATTTCCATACCCACCGTTCCATCCTCCGTGTCCATCGCCCAACGTATCGTCCGAAACCACAAGCCCCTCCGCCGATGCAACTACCGGCGTTCCACATGAGTTTGAAATATCAATCGCGTTGTATGGATGTAGTTTTCCCCAATTGAATCCATCCGCGGGTTTTATAAATTGACCGTTAAAATTCGGGAGATTGGATCCGCCGTATGCGATCTTCTTGCCTCCGGGGATAACGAGAGATGACCCCATTCCCAAAGAAGTGAAATCAACCGACTTATTAAATTGCTTAATATTCGATTCCGGGATGCCGAAGTACGCGGCTATTGATTCGATCGTGTCTCCATCCTGAACTTTATATACAATTCCGGATGTCGGCAATATATAGAGTTCTTCGCCGACTCGCATGTGACCTGCTTTTACTGACGGATTCGCGCCGATAAGCGTATCGAGCGACACGCCAAAAAATGATGCGATGTCAGTAAGAGTATCACCTTTCTTTACCTTATATGTTATGACGTCCGATCTTGAGAACTCCTGTCCGGCCACAATCCCCGAATCCACCACGCTCCCGGGGAAAATAGACTCAACGAAGCTATCATTGCCGACTGACTGGTCGCTTTGCATTCCGGGGATAACGGGTGCGGACGCCACAACCTCCGGCACTGCGTTTGACTCCAAGACAGATGCTGCATCAGCTACGCCTCCCAAGATGCTAACCGTTGTCGCGGCCGGGGATCTTGCTCCCGTATACCATAGCGAACCAATAAGAAGCAGGGATAACAAGAAAACAGCCAGTGTGAGCGGCTTTCGCAGAGTATTTATTTGTCCTACAATGGTACCGATAGTAAAAAGCGTATCACAATGTCAGAAAATCACAAATCTCATATAAATCCGGAGCAAAAAATGGCATCCGAGGCGCCCCAAGCGCCTCTTTTGATAGTTGCGGGCGCGGGAACCGGAAAAACAACCACGCTTACGGAACGGCTTGCCCATCTTATCCGGGAAGGTGTGCCACCCCAAAAGATCTGCGCCCTCACGTTTACAAACAAGGCAGCGGGCGAGATGCTCGAACGGGTTAAAAAACTGATACCCCTCCACGGCGGCGAGCCGCTCATCACGACATTCCATTCCCTTGGCGCACGAATTCTCCGCAAGGAAGGACGCATCCTCGGAAGAACCCCGAACTTCGCGATTTTCGACGACCACGATTCTTTCGAACTCATAAAAAAGGTGTTGAGGGATGTCGAGGGATACAAGCCTGCGGCGGAAAAACGGGAAAAGAGATCAAAGCAAGCGCCGGCGCTTCTCCACCAAAAAATATCCGAGATAAAAAATACGAACCGGAAGCTCGACATCAAGGACGCAAGGGAGAAAGAAGATTTTTTGGTCATCAGAGCATTCCCTGCCTACGAAAAAAAACTCCAGGAAAATAATGCATTCGACTTTGATGATCTCATCGAAAAAGTGGTGTATCTCTTCAAGCACAATCCCGACGTGCTCGCAAAATATCAGAATATGTACGATGCAATACTCGTTGATGAATACCAGGACGTGAACCCGAAGCAATACGAACTGATCCGGCTTCTTGCTGGTTCTCATAAAAATATAAGCGTGGTAGGGGATGACGAACAATTGATTTACGGCTGGCGATACGCGAACCTCGAAACATTTTTAAACTTCGAGCGCGACTGGCCCGGAGCGCAGGTTTCGCTCCTTGAAGAAAACTACAGATCCACCGGAAATATTATTGCGGCGGCGGCGGCCGTTTCCAAAAACAATATCGCGCGAAGGCCGAAACATTTGTGGACGAAAAATCCCGCAGGTGAAAAAATATTAATCATCGAATCGAGCGATGAGAACGAGGAAGCGGAGACAATAGCGGAGCTAATCGAGTTTTCAGTTGATAAGTTTGGAAGTTTAAAAGTTGAGAAGCTGAATGATTCAAAAAACTTATCACCTTCTGAACTTACTAACCTACAAACTAGAATAGCAATTTTATACAGAACGAACGCGCAATCGCGGGCGCTTGAGCAGGCGCTCATTCGTCGCCAGATTCCGTATCGTATTTTCGGCGGACTTAAATTTTATGAACGAAAGGAAATAAAAGATATCGTCGCAGGCCTGCGCTATGCGGCAAACCCGCGAGACGAAATAAGCTACGAACGCCTGGAAAAAACGTTTCCGAAAAAAATATTTGCGGAACTTTCCATCCTGAAGGGAAAGGAAAATATTCCTCCGGCGGAACTTATCGAGATATTCCTCACCGCAACGGACTACATCGGCTATCTTGAGAGAAATTATTCAAATCATATTGAGCGCCAGGAAAACGTTACAGAGCTTATGCACTTTGCCTCGAGCTTCGCAACTATCGCCGACCTCCTCCAGGACATCGCCCTTATCCAGCAAACGGATGAATCAGCAAAGGGCAAATGGCGTACAGCAAATGGCGAAGACTTGATAGGTGATGGCCATACGCCATTAGCCATTAGCCAACCGCCCGTAAACCTCATGACCATACATCTCGCGAAGGGGCTCGAGTTTGATACCGTTTTTATCGCCGGCTGTTCGGATGGCCTGCTCCCGCACGGGCGCTCGCTCGAAAACAAAGAGCAGATGGAAGAGGAGCGGCGACTCATGTACGTTGCGATGACGAGAGCGAAGAAAAAACTTTTTATCAGCTTCTACGATATGCCGTCGAGATTTTTAGCGGAGATACCAATAGAACTTACAGAATTTTTTGTCCCGGAGAACACCCGCCGCAGAATGGCGTGGGACGACGAGGAAAATTTTGTGACGCTTGAGTGAGTGGTTAAATACTCATTGACTCGTACCTACAAGAAACGGGGTAGCCCCCCCAGCGATTATAGGATTAGGAATGCAACAGGGTGCCCATCCACATACAGAAAGAAGCAAACAAGGAGCGGGGGCGGGCGTATATTCACCCAACCACCATGCCCCGGGATGTACTCCCTTATATGGGAAAAGGGCTGGGGTTGCAATCCAAATATAGGAGGCCATTAGCGTCACTGGATCGGGTCCGGCAACCGTGAAAGCTAGGCCAAGAGCTTGTGGGCCAGCTAAAATACATGTACATGGCACCATCACCGTAACAACACCGCCAATGAGCGTGGGGAGTTGGGCGGAGGCCTGCTTCCGCAAGCCTAAAAAACTCAGAGTGTTTTCGAGAAAGCCAGCGAAGAAGCCCTTTTTTGCACTGACAATACTGAATGAATTAAGGAACCCCGCGTTTTCCTGTAGTGCGGTCGTTTTGAATTTATCGTAAAAGGTTTTGAGATTGTCTCTTGTTTCTGTTCCCCCCGCGACGGCAATCGCTTTATCCAAGAGTTGGGCGTGGAGCATTTCGAACCCAATCATCCTCTTGTTCATAGCAACCATAGCCGGCGCCACCTTGAGGGTTTTAAAATAGTCCACTTTTGCAAGGGAAAGATCTCTAAACGTCTTTAATGAATATTGGAGGGTAGATGAGGTTTCTCCGCCTATTACCCGCTGAACGAGATCCGCCGGAAGCATGACGAGATTATTTGCATCTTTTGTTCCAGATGCGAAGCGATTGTTATTAAAAGAAATATCTTTTATATGAGTCGCAAAATATTTAAGATATTCCTCCTGTGTTTTTATTCCAGAGGGATCAATTGTAAGCTCGCTATCGGCAATCACGGGTAGGGCAAGTAAGTCCTGCGGACGAGCCGGGGGAGGAAGCGCATCTTCAACCTTCTTTTGAATCTCGGGCAACGTAAGTCTTTTTGCTTCAGCAATTACGGACGGCGAGACTTGATTTTGGATCTGATTTTGAAGAAGCCGTGCGCTGTTATCCGACCCCTGCGGTAGAAAAGCGCTTGAAGGGACCTGGCCGCCCGGCGGAATTTCTCCACCCGAAATGGGCGTGGAAGAAGAAACTGTGACGGGGTGCGATACAAAAATTTCGCCGAAGCGGATAATGGTGAATACAATAAAAATTGCGCCAGCGAATATCGCAAGGGCGAGTAGTGTTTTTGGAGAAGATCGCATTGTTTTACAGTGCCTGTGCTTTAAACGATTTGAGTGTAAGCAACATTTCGTTAAAAATACTCGATTCCAGTTTCAGCTTTGATTCGGAAATAGGTTTGTCCGTTTTTATCCCGAATGTGAAAGCGAGGCATGTTTTAGATTCTTTGTTATACGTTTTATAGCTCTGGTAATAGCAGATTTCTTTTCCATCCTGACCGCTTTCCCACGTAGCTTTTTCAAAGTCGGCGCCATTAATAGTGCTACTTCCTTTTTGTATTTTTTCTCCCCCCATCGCATCAAAATAAGTATTTGCACACTGCTCTTCCGAAATATTGCTTTTTGTTATATACAGCTCCTTTTCCAAATTGGGTTCTTTTTTATCGGTCAACGGCACTTCAAGCAGGCCGGAATCTAACACTCCCCTTGGCTGGCTTTCCGCCGGATATTGTATTTCAAACTTTTTAAATCCGGAATCCTCAACGACAAGCGTTTTCCATCCAGATGTATCCATTGAAGCCTTTGGGGATTTTGTACCAATATATATAATTCCACCAATAGCTGCTGCTATGATAATCACTAAAAGTGTAGATATAAATCCGCCTCTTGTTCCATTTTTTTTCCCGAACTTATTCATAAAATCAAGTATAACATATGATGAAATAGGTGGAATGCTTGTCGTCGTTGTGGGTCAAGGCTGAATGCGCCTCTCGGACAAAAAATCCGAAGGCGAGTACAATATATTGAATTATGGATTACCTTACTCCATAATCTCTTGCAATGACATACTAAAAGGGACCGGAATCTTCTATCAACACTTTTTCTTAAAATTAATTGAATCATGCCAAAACTCGGGCAACATTTTTTAAAAAATCAGAAGGCGCTTATTGAGATCGCGCGGGCGCTCGAACTCGGAGACGGAGACATCGTGATTGAGGTCGGGCCGGGGCACGGGGAGCTAACGGAAAAGTTGAAAGTTGAAAGTTCGAAGTTGAAAGTTTCACAAATTGTTGCGATTGAGAAAGATAAACTATTTGCCGAATTACTCAGGAAAAAATTTGCAGAAGATACCGAAGTTCAAATAGTTGAGGGCGATGTGCTTAAAGAGCTTCCACGGATTACAAAAACTTTTAACGTGGAACATGGAACATGGAAACTAGTGGGCAACATTCCCTACTATCTCACCGGGAAATTATTGCGGACAGTAGGGGAGCTTGAGCATAAACCGTCGGTGTGCGTGTTTACCATTCAAAAAGAAGTTGCCGAAAGACTTGTTGCCGCGCCGCCGCGCATGAACCGCCTGGCCGCGAGCGTCGCATTTTGGGCACGCCCCGCAATCACCATGCGCCTGCCGCGTGGCGATTTTAACCCGCCGCCGGATGTTGATTCTGCGGTGATAAAACTGACTGTAAGGACATCCTCGGGCTTGACCCGAGGATCCAGAGAAGAAGTACTGGATCCCCGTTTTCACGGGGATGACAGAAATAACGAAGAAAATTATTACCGCGCCGTACGCGCACTTTTCAGCCAACCCCGGAAAACGATACTCAATAATTTGATGACGGGTAGACTTGAAACAAAAGGGCTTATGACGAAAGAACTTAAAAAAATCGGGATTCGGGCGGATGCACGGCCACAGGATTTGAGCACGGAAGATATTGCGCGAATCGCGGAAATTATTTGACTCGCTGTCCCTAAGCGTGTCTGTGCGCCCGTGGCCCAGCCCACCGGCAGGCAGACTCGCAATGACAGAAAGCGCCGAAAACGCTCGCCCTGTGCATAACTATAAGTGCATAGGTGCTCAGCATTCGGTATAATAAGGTCAAAATGGTGGATCTTAAAAAGTTTGTCGCTTATTTTTTGGTATTAGCAAGTATCGCAAGCTCAGCAGCGTTTTTCCTGTCCGGATTTTTGGATACTCCAGCTCAAATTGCCGCCCCCCAGACCTCCTCCGACCAGCAACCCACCGCTCCGCTTGTCTCTCAAAACGCATTCGTTGAAAAAACTCCCGACACGTCGCCCAAGGTTGATATCGAACCCGGCCTTCCCCCCGTCATCATTACAGACAACCTCACGGATAACGTCGCACAAAATCTTACGCGCGAATTTTTCAGGGCAAATGCAAATGGGCCACAAGGCCCGGACGGGCAACCGGCCGTCACACTTCCTTCGGACTCGCAGATTACCTCCGGCGTTATTGATAAGCTCGCTTCGCCCAGTACGGCCGCCCTCGTAAAGCTTCCGACATTCGGCGACGCGGTGCAACAGAATGAAATAACAACAACCAAAGACAACAGCCCCGAAGCATTTTTTACATATCTTACCGCGCTCGACAAAGTTTTTAGAGATACGATCCTTTCCAACGATTTTGGAAACGTCATGAAAGGCGACCCGAGCTTCGACGCCGTTTCAGCCGCACAGCTTGTCTATTCCCGCGCTCTTTATAATTTACAGGCGGTACCCGTGCCGAGTATGCTCTCCGCACTCCATGGAGCCGCGCTCACACTCGTGACTGACGGGAAAAAATTTGCCGACATCCCCGTGCCGGATTCGGGCGATCCGCTTAAAACTATGACGGTGATGCAGGCGATAGAGCCGAAAATAAAATCGGTTCTCACGGCTGACTTCGAACATTTGTCTTCAGAGTATAAAAAGGCCCAGCAGGCGGCGCTTCTGCTTCCCCCGGGAGACACGCGAAGTGCAATTGCGAAATTTTTTGTGCCCTCTGCGCACGCGCAATTCGGCGTTCCCGTGAGCACCGCCGTTGATCTCAACTCGATCGGAAGTTATGTCTCGAACTACGGTTCGTGGCTCGAACAAATTTGGGAATTTGCCAAGCAAGCGGTCAAACAAACACTTAAGAATCTTTTGATTAAAGTCATTGAACAAGAAGTTATCGGCTGGATCAACGGCAACGGCGATCCGAAATTTATTACAGATTGGACCAGTGTTATATCGATCCCATACGACCGAGCTGGCACCGGAATTGTAAACGCCATTGCGGGGGTTTTGTGCAGCGGTATCGGCCCGAATCTTCGGCTTGCTTTCCAATCCTCTATTTCCATAACAAACAGATTCGGATGCACACTCAACCGGGTTGTAAACAATTTAAACCGTTTTGCCGCCAGATTTGACCAAGGCGGATTTCCGGGCTTCACGCTATCACTCCAACAAAACTATTTCATACAATCAATGGAGATGAGTGACGCGGCACTCGGCGGCGCACTTGCCGCCCAGAGCGCAAAAACGGTAGATGTGAAATCGAGCGGTGGATTCCTCGGCGTGAAGCAATGCCCGACAAATTATACTAAAGTTGAAGGGGTAGACGAATGCGTTGGCACACTCAACGGCGATATTGTAAAGCCGATCACCGTGACGCCGGGTACGGCGGTGGGTATGGAGCTTTCACAGGCAATCGGAGCAACGCCCGGCGATATTATTAACGCGCAGGACATCGCGGGGCTCACTACCGCGATAGTTGATTCCGCGATAAACCGCGTCATCAGAGAAAGTCTTTTGTTCGCTTTCAGTTCGCCCACACAGCCGAATAATTCGGGCCAGGTCTCCGTGTCCGATCTCTGCGCAGGGCTCACCGGGCAGCAATACCAAAATTGCTATAACTCAACGGCTGGAAATGGCGGCGCAAACGAAACTGCTGGTCGCGGCTATGGCACAGCGCCTAACGGCACCACGCCGGACACAGTTAGCAGTCTTCCGGGATGGACACTGGGGAGCAGTACCGGCAACGGCGTTAATATCGGCTTCGGCAATAATCCCGGCGGCAATCCCGGCGGAACAACTTCAACTTCCACAACGCCGCTTATTTGTAGCAGGAAC
>CAYQKB010000005.1:0-33351 GCA_964418085.1 uncultured Candidatus Saccharibacteria bacterium | reverse complement strand
ACTCGCCTTACGGAGTTACGAGCCGGAAAAATTCCTCCGGCAAGGCAAAACTCATGGGGAAATCCGTTCCGTTGACGAACGTTCCCGGAATGGTCGTCCAAACCACCGGCGGATCAAGATCGAGCGTGTGCTGCAGCCTATAGTTTGTCTGCGGCTGCCCGAAAACATGAATCACCGTGCCCCCCTCCGAACCGGGCATCACGGCCAGCTTCGGCGCGGTCCGAAGTGTCGCCGACGCCCAACCGTTGGTGTGGTCCCCCACTTTCAGATAGTAGATGGCATCCATAAAGAACCCTGGCACGGTCAAGATGTTCTTGGCACTCGCGAGGCCGCTTGGAGTCGACGCCGTAAGCGAAGAAGTTACTCCGAAGTAGTAGAGCTCGTCCACGAGCGCGTCCGAGGACACTTGGCTCGAATCGCTATTGTACCAAACATCGTCTCCTCCTCCTTTCACACCATCACTGCCATACCATAATCCCTGAAGAATGAATTGGTACTTAATCTCGCTGCCATTCAAAGAATTTGTCGCCAAATTCCCGGAAAGGTTCAAATCAACAGGATCCGTGCTCTTGGTACTCGAGAGAATGTTATACCACACCATGTTTGCGCTGAACGGCACACCGTTCGTCGTCTTCATGCGCATGCACCACTTGTGCCGATTGCCAAATTCTCCCGCAAACGCACCCGAGGGATTATTGGTGCCCGTGAAGGAATTGAATCCCGACGAGAGCACCATGTCTCCCCAGATGAATCGGCGATAATCAATCTGGTACCAGGCTGCGGGATTCACGCTGCGATCTGTTGGGACCACGGTGCCGGTGAGTCCGTTCATGATGTTCGCCTTATTGCCGCCCGCGCTGATATAATTCGGCGATGCCGTGCTGAGACCCGACGTAGGCAGGATCTCGATCGAGACCATCGGCTCAGATGCCGCGTCGGCGGCAAGTGCCCGCGGCTGCTGCTTTGGCCTCGATACGGAGGAGGCCGGCACCGAAATGCCGTCTTCGCCATTTTGTGATCCCTGCGAAAAACCGGGGGTTGCGGTAAAAGCCACGCACAAAGTGCAGGCAATAACGATTGGTTTGAGTTTTTTCATAGCATTTTTCGATTGTTAAATGAACAGAGTCAAGCCATACCGTTCGGCATCGCTTACCAGATATTGGTCCATTAAACCTTGCTTTCGCAAGGTATGGGTACCCATGTTCGCTGTGGCGGATTATAAACTAAAGAATTTTTTTTGTCAATTAAGCGCGGTTAAGCACGGGAAATAATGAAATAAGAAGAAAAACATATCCCGCGTTAGTGCCAAACGCGATATGATACAATTAAAATAACAAAGGGAATTATTCTCCTGATTTTTAGATGATTGCAAAAAAAAAGAAAGTGGGAAATAAAAAAACGAAAACATCCGGACACGAAAAAATTCGGGGAATTGGAGTTGCGAATCATAAAAAAGAAATTTATCTTTTCTACGAAAGCGGGAAGAAAATTTTTGTCGCGAAGAGCGACGACGGATACCGCTTTTCGCGAAAGACAAAAAAGATGGCGGTAACGGGGCTCCTGAGCATAAAATCGGAAAGTCCGCGTCTCAAAATTTCAGAATCGAAAAATAGCCAGATTCTCACATATATATCGGGGCCGAAATCAAAACGCGTTTTAAACATCGCCTCGTCAAAAAACGCTATCTCATGGAAAAAAGTTTCACGGGTAGCAAACATCAAGGAAGCGGGAATGGTGGTCCCTGACTACGCTCATAATAAAAATCACACACTATATTTCGGAGAAAAAAACATATGCACGGCGTTTTCAAAAGACCTTAAAAAATGGGATATAATCAAACTTCCGGTTCTCACCCCGCGAGAAAACTATTTTGATAACCATTCTCTTGAAGTTGGAAAAATTTTCACCCTCACGGACGGCATCCTGATTATATATTATGTTAAAAATGGAAAGTCCGTAGTGTCTGTTGGAGCGGCGCTCTTCGACAAAGAAAATCCTACTCATCTTCGGTGGAGAGCGGACGAACCGATCTGGGAAAAAGAGGAAGGCGAAAACGCCGAAGCTCTCTCCCCCATCGGAATTGCGCAACTGGAAAATTCACTCATTTTTTATTGGAGCTCTGCGTCCGGCATTGTCGCAAGCGCATTTAATAATCTGCTTCCATGGATAAAAAATGGAAGAGTATCAGCTCGTCTTTCAAAATTCGAGGGAAATCCGGTGATGCGTCCGCACCAAGAGCATTCGTGGGAGTCGCGGGCAACATTCAATCCCGCGGCGCTCTACGAAAATGATACGGTTCATTTGCTCTATCGGGCAATTGGCGACCAGGATCTTTCGGTCATAGGATATGCGTCAAGCAAAAACGGCTTTAATTTCGACGAGCGTCTCGACAAACCCGCATATGTAGACATGAGCCTTGGCGGAGGCATACTCCTCTCCGAAGATAAGCACGTATCCCCTTTCACGTCCGGCGGCGGTTGCTTTGGAGGATGCGAAGACCCGCGGATTACTCGGATCGGAGACAAAGTATACATGCTCTACGTCGCCTACGATGGATGGAGCCCTCCGCGGATCGCTCTCACCTCCATTTCATACAAAAATTTTTTGGACAAAAACTGGCAATGGAAAAAACCGAAAATCATATCCCAGCCGCCAGCCATGCTCAAACAGAATCCGAAATTCAGAGACATCGTGGACAAAAACGCCTGCCTTCTTCCCGAAAAAATTGACGGGAAGTACGTCATTTTCCATCGGATATTTCCGGACATCCTCGTGGACTTCGTAGACGACCTTGATTTTAAAAATAGTTACCTCGAAGGCCGGTATAAAATAAGTCCCCGACCGCACTATTGGGACAGCAGAAAAATCGGAGCGGGCGCTCCGCCCATAAAAACGAAAGACGGGTGGCTGCTTATATACCAGGCAGTCGGAGAACAGGATTCCGGCCGTTATAAACTCGGCGCGATGCTTCTCGATTTGAAAAACCCCAGTCACGTCCTCTACCGTTCACGCCAACCGATTCTCGAACCAAATGAACACTACGAAAATAGCGGTCATAAGTCCGGCGTCGCATATCCCTGCGGAGCCGTGGTGATAGATACAAAACTCCTTGTGTACTACGGCGGAGCCGACACGGTTGTCTGCGTGGCGGAAGCGAACCTCGATGACTTTCTCCGCGAACTTAAAAACTCTGAAAAAGCCGTACTCGGAAAACCCGTTGCAGTAGAATTCTAAAAACCATGGCGCTCTTCACGAGATCATCGGAAAATCCAATCCTTCTTCCGGATAAAGAAAATGAATGGGAATCGGAGGCCACATTCAACGGCTCGGCAATAAAGTCCGGAGCGAAAACATACCTCGTATATCGGGCGATCTCTAGAGAACGGACCGTAGACGGAAAACACCTCGAGATATCATCAATAGGACACGCAGTCGCTGCCGACGGAATACATTTTAAAAATCGCCGCGAATTGATACGGCCGGAATTCGAATGGGAAAAATTTGGATGTGAAGACCCCCGGATCACAAAAATGGGCGGGAAATTCTATATCTTCTACACTGCACTTTCCACATACCCATTTTCCGCGGAAGGAATAAAAGTTGGCATCGCAATAACAAAGGATTTCAAAAAAATAGAAAAGCATTCCGCGACGACGTTCAATTCAAAAGCAATGACGTTATTCCCCGGAAAAATAAAAGGGAAAATTGCGGCGCTCCTTACGGTAAACAGCGACAAACCGCCGGCAAAAATCGCTCTCGCGCTGTTCAATAAGGAAAAAGATATGTGGTCGCCGAAATACTGGGACCACTGGCTGCAATCGACAGATTCGAATACGATTGCGCTTCAACGCTCCCCGCAGGATCACGTGGAAGTTGGAGCTCCGCCGATCAAAACAAAATATGGCTGGCTACTCATCTACGCATACATCAAAGATTATTTCACTCCGGCTCGCCGCGTCTTCGGTATCGAAGCGGCACTCCTTGATCTCAAAAACCCGCTGGAGATAATCGCGCAAACATCCGAACCGTTTCTCGTGCCGCAGGAAGAATACGAGGAATACGGGAGAGTCCCGAAGATTGTTTTTCCATCAGGGGCACTGTTCGATAAGGGAAAATTATTTCTCTATTATGGCGCCGCAGACACCACCTGCTGCCTCGCCGTCGCGAAAGAAAAAATATTTTTCGACGAACTGTTTTCTCCGCAGTTAAAGCTCGTGAAGCTTAAACGCGTGGAAAACAACCCGATCATAACCCCCGACGCGAAAAATCCATGGGAGGCGAAGGCGACATTCAATCCGGCAGCGCTCTACGACGGAAAAAAAGTACATATTCTCTACCGGGCAATGGGCGAAGACAATACGTCGGTATTGGGATACGCAACAAGCACCGACGGCACCACGATCGTGAGCCGTTCCCCCGCTCCGGCATATATCCCCCGCGAAGACTTTGAAAACAAAAAGCAATCCGGCGGCAACTCGGGGTGCGAAGATCCCCGGCTCGTAAAAATCGGCGACACCGTTTATATGTGCTATACGGCATTCGACGGAATAAACCCGCCCCGCGTTGCGCTTACGTCCATCGCCGCGTCTGACTTTTTCTCCGAGAAGTGGAATTGGGCAAAACCGAAAATCATATCCCCTTCAAACATAGACGACAAAGACGCCTCTCTGTTTCCAAGAAAAATTGACGGAAAATTTTTCATCATCCACCGCATCGGATCAAGTATCTGGATAGATTCGGTAGACAACCTCGAAGAACTCGGAAACAATCGATGGCTCGGCGGAAAAATAATACTCCAACCGCAACCGGACAGCTGGGACAACAAGAGAATTGGACTCGCTTCTCCTCCGATAGAAACACCCAAGGGCTGGCTCATGCTCTACCACGGCATCGCGGAAGCAAGCAATAAATATCGGGTTGGTGCTGTGATCCTAGATCGGGAAAACCCCACAAAAGTAATCGCCCGAACCATAAACCCGATCCTGCGGCCGGATATGAACTACGAACGCGACGGAGTTGTTCAGAACGTAGTATTCCCTTGCGGCGCAGTGGTAATCGGCACCTCGCTCATCGTATACTATGGAGGAGCTGATAGAGTGACCGGCGCGGCATACGCGGACATAAACGACCTCATTGAATCAATTCCAGAAATAAAAAAGTAAATAGAGCACACACCAATGCTTCAGGAACAAATAACATCAACAATAAAACAGGTAATGCCGGGAACGGTATCAATCGTCATCACAAAACATCTCGAAGACCTCGAAAAGGAAATTCCGCGGGAGCTCTATCCGCTCTCCCTTGGCAAGCCGGAAAAAAAGAATTCCAAATTGCCGAAAATTTTTGCCGACAAAGACGGAATGGTGCAAGTGGGCGGAGGATCCGGATTCATCGTAAATCAAAGCGGCATCATACTGACAAACAAACATGTCGTAAACGACAACAAGGCACAATATTCCGTGATTACCAATGATGGTAAAAAATTTCCAGCCGTCGTAATGAGTCGCGATCCGATCAACGACGTTGCAATACTTAAAATTGAGAGTGCCGGGCTGCTCCCGGTGGTTCGCTTGGGGGACGCAACAAAGCTCACGCTCGGAGAAATTGTGATTGCGACCGGAAACGCACTCGGAATATTCAAAAATACCGTCTCTATGGGAATCGTCTCTGGGCTTTCGCGCGCAATTACGGCAAAAGCAGATCCGAAAGCTCCGCCACAGGAAATGCGGGGGCTCATACAGACGGATGCCGCGATCAACGTCGGCAACTCGGGAGGGCCACTGGTCAATCTAAGCGGAGAAGCGATCGGCATAAACACTGCGGTCATCTATGGAGCACAGAGTATCAGCTTCGCGATACCGATAAACGCCGCCGAACGAGACCTCCACGACATACAGACAATCGGAAGAATCTGTCGGCCTCTTTTGGGAATCAGATACATTATGATCGATGAAACCCTCAAAGAAAAAATGAACCTGTCGGTTGATTCCGGCGCGATGATAATACGCGAAACTCCACACGACCCGGGTGTAACGCCCGGAAGCCCGGCGGAAAAAGCGGGTCTAAGGGAAAAAGATATCCTCCTTGAATGTAACGGAAAGAAACTAGATTTCGATCACCCAATCCAGGATGTTTTGGAAACCATGAATGTCGGCGACGATGCAAAGTTTCTTGTCCTCCGGGGAGAAAAACAGTTCATCGCAAAAGTGAAACTCGCGGAAAGAACCTAAAAATCCGGATTCTAGTAATCGTACTCGCTTACGTACAAGCCGGAATTGTCGAATAACATGACGCGGTCATGCCGGGCGTCCACAAGATCGGGATTCGCAGTCCATACCCAAATTTGATTGGTGAGAAAATTTTTGTCTCCGGCATGTGAATCAAAACATCCTTTAAAATTCACTGTTTTGAAATAATCCTGACATCCGTAATCATATTGGGAAAGTCCGGAAGAATTGAAGTCTGAAATACTGCACGATCCCAATCGTGACGAAAGATAATCCTGACACTTGCTCGTGAAATTATAAAACTCCTGGTCGCTTATGACTGGCCACTCGCAATAGCTCGGCAACGCCGGACTGAATCTATTGTCTTTTGCAAGATACCCAATGCATCTGTTAATCCTGAAATTTTTTCCGACTCCGCTCACCGACGAATACATATGGATCTGATCGCCGGATGTAAGAATGATATCCGTTTCCGGCGTGAGCCCCAGGGGATCATATACATTAACCGCCTGCGGAATAGTCTGCCCACCTCTCCGGGACTTGATAAACCAGCCATTCACATCAATGTGCCCGCCTCCGCTAAAGCTCGCAGAGAGCGTCAGTGCAGCTCGACTCACGCCTGAAAATAAAATTTCATGGAAATAGGGGGAGAGATCGCTCCGAGTAAATCCTTGAGGGATTGACGACGTAGCAATAGCAGCCACAAACGGCGTCACTGTAAACGCGCCCGAAAATGCCACCACCGTAGGAACATATGCGGCATCGGTAATCCGAATACGATATGTTCCGGGAGCAACCGTCTCCGGAACAACCCACGTATCAGCCCCTCCCTTATAACGTGCGGGGTCAGGCCCGATAAAAAAAACTACGTCTGTCGCAGGCGAAGCATCGGACACAAGATCGAAAACCAAATTATGGGCTAGGTCTATTCCATTTACCGACCACTTCAAAGTAATCTTGCTTCCTTGGGCGTATGTATCACCGAGCGCAGGCGAAGAAATGACAATCGAATGGCCTGTGACCATGGGTTGAGTCTGCTTCACGGGCACCGTCGGATGACCGCCGGAAGACGGAGCACTGATATGCGTGCCTGTCCCAGTAGGTCCGGCCGCTGGAGTCCCCGAAGCCACCCCGCTCGCTACAGTTCCGGTAGCGACTGCCGGGCTCGAAGAAGCAGTATGTGAATTTTGCACTGCCGGCAGCGTCGTCGAAAAACGAATTGCGAAAGTTATGACAACAAGCGCTAAGATAAAAATAAATATTTTTCCTGCCATAGTTCTAGAGTACGATATTTATAAGTTTATTCGGAACGAAAATAATCCGTTTTGGCTTCGCGGAGCCTACGATATCTATTATACGCTTCTGCGCCAAAGCTCGCTCACTCGCCTCTTTTTCGCTGAGTCCCATTTCAACCTCGATACTATCACGCAGCTTTCCGTTAACTTGGATTACAAGGGTAAATTTTTCTTCGTGTATAAACTTCTCCTCATATGTCGGCCACTGCGTGAGATGAATCGAGATTTTATTGCCAAGCACATTCCGCCATATCTCCTCGGCGATATGCGGCGCGAACGGAGCGAGGAGCTTTATGAAAGTTTCTAAGTTTGAAGTTTCTAAGTTTGAAGTTTCTAAGTTATCAGTTTTTTCAAATTCATTAAGTAAAATCATAAGTGCGCTAATCGCGGTGTTATAACGGAGATGCTCGATGTCTTCCCCGACTTTTTTAATCGTCTGATGGAGCAATCTTTTAATTTTCTGATCAATCGACGTCTTCCGTTTTTTATCCAAAGCACTATCTTGCAACTTCCAGGCTCGTTCCAAAAATCTCGTCACGCCCAAAATCCCTTGATCACGGAAATCCCCGCCTTGCTCAAAAGGAGCGATAAACATCAAATACATCCGAAGCGCATCAGCTCCAAAATTTTCTATATATGCATCCGGATTAATCACATTTCCCTTCGACTTCGACATTTTAGCACCGTCTTTAATGAGCAACCCATGTGCACGGAATTTTTTCATCGGCTCTTCGAAACCGATCTCTTCCCAATCGTAGAGCGCCATCGCAACAAACCGAACGTAGAGAAGATGGAGAACCGCGTGCTCCGCCCCACCGATGTACATTGAAACCGGCAACCATTTCTTAATTACTTCGGGTTCCAAAATAAATTTTTGATTTTTGATTTTTGATTTTTGATTTCCGAGAGTGATATAACCGAGGTAGTACCAAGCAGAATCAAGAAATGTGTCCGAAACGTCGGTCTCACGCCGGGCTTTCCCGCCGCACGTTGGACATTTCACCTCATAAAATTCTTTATGCTCCGCAAGCGGCGACTCGTCCCTTCCCGTAGGTCGAAAATCTTTTATATACGGCAACTCCACCGGCAGATCTTTTTCCGGAACAGTATGAATTATATATTCCTTCCCATCAAAAACCGTATAATCTATCCCCTTCCTAAGTTTTAAGTTTTCAGTTTTATGTTTTAAGTTTTCCCAGCATGTACGACAGTACATGATGGGAATCGGCGGCCCCCAATATCGTTGGCGAGAAATAAGCCAGTCGCGAAGGCGATATTGAGTCTTTCGCTCACCCCCGACAAATTTCGTAATTTCCCATTTTGCCTTTTCTGACTCTATCCCAGTAAATTTCCCAGAGTTGATTAATTTCCCATCACCGGTATACGCTTCTGGAAAATCAGAACCGTTGGAAGTAAGATAGCGCTTCCTTACAAATTCCAAAGTTGGAGAGTATTCCTCCTTCATTTCTTTTGTCATTACTTCAATCCACTTTTTAAACCAATCTTCCTTCGGCTCTATTACGAACGCATTCGATAAATTATATTTCTTCGCAAACTCAAAATCCCGTTCGTCGTGTGCAGGCACAGCCATGATTGCTCCTGTGCCATACGAGGCCAAGACATAATCCGCCACCCAGATTGGAATTTCTTCTCCATTCGCCGGATTAATTGCCTTCACCCCTTTAAGCTCCACTCCGGTTTTTTCTTTGTCGCCCAGCGCGCGTTCTTCTTGTGATTTTGCCTTAGCTTTCTTGATATACGCTTCGACATCTTTTAGATTTGATATTTGATTTTTAATTTTTGATATAATCTCATGCTCCGGTGCCACCACTAAATATGTCGCCCCAAAAAGAGTATCCGGCCGCGTGGTAAATACTTCTACTTCTCCAACTTTCAACTTTAAACTTTCAACTTTAAACTTTATTATTGCCCCCTCCGACTTGCCTATCCAATTTCTCTGGGCAACCTTTATTTTCTCGGACCAATCAAGCTGTTCTAAATTCCCAAGAAGTCGCTCCGCATAATTGGTAATTTTGAAAAACCACTGCTCAAGCTCTTTTTTTATAACTTCCGTCCCACATCTTTCACAAACTCCTACTGAAGCCATATGCCCTTTGCCATTCGCCATTTGCTTTTGTATCACCTGCTCATCCGCTAAAACGGTTTTATCCGACGGGCACCAATTCACCTCCTGTTTTTTCCGGTACGCCAAGCCATGCTTAAACATCTGCACAAACAGCCACTGCGTCCAGCGATAATACTCCGGGTCGTATGTCTCGAGTTTCTCATCCCAGGCAAAGCCATTTCCAATCTGTTCAAGCTGTCTGTAGAATCGCTCTGCAGACATTTTCGCCTGATCCATCGGATGCGTCCCCGCCTTCATGGCATAATTTTCCGAGTGAATACCAAAACCATCAAGCCCAATCGGCTCAAACACATCATTGCCCTGCATTCTTTTGAACCGGCCATAGATATCGGAGCCAACAAACGCATACATGTTCCCGACGTGTAATCCTTCCGCAGAAGGATACGGAAACATCATGAGATTATAGAAGGAATTCTTGGCCTCTTTCAGGTCAGGTTCGTAAACCCCTTCTTTCCGCCACGCCTCCTGCCACTTTTTTTCTATTTTTTGAAAATCATATTTCATCTCCAGAATTATATTATTTATTATCTATTATCTATTTCTAATTTCATTCTAAATCAAAAACACACGTTTTGCATTCTCAAAAATAATGTCTGCCATTTCTTCTGTTGTCTTGTGCTTGAGCTCGGCAAGCTTCTTTACCGCCTCAACTACATACGCCGGCTCGTTCCGTTTTCCTCGGTATGGCGCCGGAGTTACGTAAGGCGCGTCGGTTTCAGAAAGTATGCGATCCACAGGAATCATATCAATCACCCCATCATAATCCCGAGCAAAAGTAATAACCCCGCCAAAGGTAAATGAAAATCCTAACTCTTGTAGTGCGCGAGTATCTTCAATCGTCCCGCTAAAAAAATGAACAACGCCCGGCCGCGTCGGCAATTTTTCCAATTTTAATATTGAAATAAGATCGGCGAAAGCATTACGGCAATGAATCATAAGAGGCTTATCAACCTCCCGCGCGAGTGCAATCTGGGCCCGGAACGTATCCGCCTGTTTCTGCCGAGTGTCTTCGCCCAAATGATAATAGTCTAAGCCGCACTCCCCTATCGCAACCACTTTTTTATCAAGCGCTAAAGATTTGTAATAGTCATGGTCAAACTCTTCACCCCGACTTGTGAATCCACGTGCATCCGCGGTATCCCCCAACTCTTTCGCATCATGATGGGATTTTTCGGTGTGGACGGGATGGAGTCCGATCGCGGCATACACGCCTTCACTGTATTCGTTCGCAACTTCCACGGCTCGTCGAGACGTATCTTTTTGCGTACCGACATTCACAAGCCACACATGCTTGTCGCGCGCGCGGGCGATAGTCTCTTTCAAATCCGCATCAAACGCCGCGAATTGAACATGCGTATGCGCATCAAAAAAAACTGTTTCTTTCTTGTTAGCCATTTAAAATTTATTTTAGTTTTGGAAATAATATGCCGGGTTTCCGAATTTCTATCGCTCCGCCATCCCACTGGATTGAGGCGGTAATTTTCGAAGACGTCTCTGGCAAAAACGGAAGGATAAGCGCCGCGACGTTATCAAGAAGAACGATAAGATTGAATATGACTTGCGTTTTCTCTTTTTGATCTTCAATGCTCCACGGCTTCGTTGAGTTTACATATTCATCGCCAAAACTGATAAGTTCCCAGATAAGTCCGAGCGCTTCATTAAGCTTGAATTCCTCAACCTTCGCATTACTATCACGCCGTGCAATAGCAATCCGATCGGTTATCTCCTCTGCGACAGCAAACGTCCCGGGAATTTTCCCCAGCGGCGCCCCAAGCGCGAGAACTCGCGCCGCAAAATTGCCCAAACCGTTTGCGAGGTCGCCGTTATACCGCTCTATAAATTTTGCGCGCGCAAAATCTCCGTCGCCGGACGAAGGAATTTCCCGAAGCAGGTAGTACCGGACGGCATCGGCGCCATACGTGGAGACAAATTCTATGGGATCAATAACATTGCCGAGCGTCTTCGACATCTTCTGTCCTTCAACCGTAATAAACCCGTGGGCAAAAATAGCCTTTGGAAGCGGGAGCTGCGCCGCCATAAGCATCCCCGGCCAAAAAAGCGCGTGAAAGCGAAGAATATCTTTTCCGATAAGATGCAAATCTGCAGGCCAAAGATGTTTGAATCCATCGCTCTCTTCCTTATATCCAATTGCGGTAATATAGCTCGCGAGCGCATCGCACCACACATACATCGTCTGCGTGTCATCGCCCGGAACCGGAATTCCCCACGGAAGGTCTTTCGAAGGACGGGAAAAGCTCACATCCTGCTCTTCGGCAGACTTTGTTTTGAGATCAGCGATCAGGCCGAGCGCCTCATTTTTCCGCGCCTCGGGAATGATCGCGAGTGCCCCGCTTGTAATACTCGATTCAATCTGAGAAAGATAGGCCGAAAGACGGAAAAACCAATTTTCTTCTTCAATGACCTCCGGCTTTTTTTTATGATCGGGGCATAATCCATCAACAAGTTCTTTCTCGGTTATAAACGCCTCATGCCCTACGCAATAGAGTCCCCGATACACCCGTTTATAAAGAGCTCCCGCCTCGGCGAGCTTGGTCCATAATTTTTGCGCTCCGGGATAATGCCGCCTCTCATCTGACGTTCGCAAAAAATCATCCCACGATAAATTGAGAATGGATTTCAGATTCCGAAACGCAGTAGAATTTTCGTTGACAAACACCCGAATATCTTTGCCGGCATCCTTCGCCGACCTCATAATTTTTATGCCGTGCTCATCGGTACCCATCAAAAAGAAAACATCCCTGCCTTTTGCGCGATAATACCGTGCAAGGACATCCGCCTGAACTTTTTCGAGTGCGTGTCCGATATGCGGCGCACCATTCACATAATCAATGGCGGCCGTGATATAAAATTTTTCCGCGCTCATGTAAGGTCTGATAGCGGCTTTCGCTTGCTCGACCATTCGTTTAAAACTTCGTGAAAGACGGCGGCAGCGGGAACCGAAATCAATATCCCCAAGATGCCGGCGGTTTCCGCACCGATAAGAAGAGCGATGATAACAATCACCGGATGCAGGCCTACCGATCTCCTCGAGAGAAGCGGAACAAGAACGTGGGACTCAAACTGATGAATAAAAAGAAATGCGATAAACGTATAGAGGGCAAGGAGTGATGAAGTCGTAAGCGCAACAAGAATGGAAAGCGCCCCAGAAAGAATAGGGCCGACAAAAGGCATAATTTCGAAAATGCCGGACAAAACACCCAAAAGAAACGCGTGCTTCACGTGAAGCGCAGCGAGAACTCCCCACGCGGAAACTCCGATAACAAGGCTCGTAAGCAGCTGCATCTCGAACCACGCACCGATTTTTTTCCGCGAGCGTGTGTATATATTGAGCGCAGTCCGCTCATAATCCGGAGGTACGACAAAACTTAAAAACTTAGCGACTCCATCGCGGGTTAAGCTCAGATAAAAAGAACTCACAAGTACCGCAATCGCAAGTCCTAAGCTTCCCAGAGTCTTCGAGATAAAATCGAGCGGCGATGCGGTGTCGGAAAAAAACTGGGAAGAAAACTGATTTATGATGATATCAAGTGACTTTGAATTTTTGAAATTCAAAAGCTCCCCCCAAAGCGTGGATTTGCCGAATCCCGAAAACAACTGATTTAAATCGACGATTGCGAGCGGGACGATAAGATACACGAAAACCGTTATGGAAATGAGCCCAACCAAAAAAATTAAAATCACGCCCAGCATCCTCGGAACCCCTTTCTTTTCAAGAAAATCAACAACGATATCGAGGCCGGACGAAATGATGATCGCAAGAAAAAGACCGAGGAGTATCTGTTTCCCCGAAAATAAAATGTAGACAAAAACAAAGAAGAATAAAATTTTCCATAAACTCGCCCACGAAATTTCAAATGGCTTTGTATCCATCCCGTTAGAAGCAGATCGCGATCGGCGACCTGTATAAATTTATGTGATTCATTAATTGATCTTTCATGTATATATATTGCGTCTCAGCAAACGATCGCGGCTTCTAAGCGGGATCCATCGCGTTAGAGATAGGAAACGCCGCGCGTTTCCGTAGATTGCACGCAGGACTGGTGCGTGTCCCCTAGTATTGTTTTATAGATATATGTTTCAAACATAGTTGGGTAATCTCTAACGGGATCCATATATGTGTTTCAGTGTAACACCCGTGACGAAAGTTTAAAAACTTTTTCGAATGCGGCTTTGTCTTTATAGGGTCCGATGATTGCAAGGTTAAGGAGCCCCTCTTTGAAAAGAGTTTTCGCAAGAGCTTGAATCTCGGCGGCAGTGGTTGCCCGTACCTTTTCTATGAGTTTTGCCGGCGAATCAACCGCTCCGGCAAGAATTTCCTGCCCGCCATAAAAAGAAGCGAGCTCGTCCGACGTCTCAAGTCCGAGAATCAGGTTTCCAATAAGATGATCCTTTGATCTCTGAAGTTCTTTGTCAGGAACACGCTCGTCCCGAAGACGGGCGAGTTCAAAAAGCGCCGCCTTAATCACATCCTGCACTTTGGTATGATCAACTCCCGCAGAGATGACAAAATGCCCGTGATCAATATAAAAATCAGCAGAGGAGTGAACGTAATATGCCGCTCCCATCTCCTCCCGTACTTTTTTAAACAATCGGGAGCTCATACCGCCGCCCAAAACATCCGCAAGAACCTGTAGCGCATACCGACGCTTGTCGAAAATATCAAATGCCTTCACCCCCAGCACAAAATGGCTTTGATCTGATTCTTTGAATTTCAAAAGTAGTTCCGGCCTGGCTTGTTTTTTATGAATTGTTTTTTTCTTTGAGATTTTCGAAGCCCGCTGAAGTCCGCCGAAAGAATCTTTAATATCCGCTATCGTCTTCTTCTCGTTCAATTTCCCGGCAACGACAACAAGCGTCTTTGAAGCAACGTAGTGCTTGTCCCGATAGCTCAAAAAATCTTCTCGTGCGAGCTTCCGAATAACGTCTTTTTCTCCGGCAATATCCCATCCCGCCGGCTGGTCCCCGTAAATAAGCGAAGTGAAAAGCTCCTGCACTCTCCGTGCGGGCGTGTCTTCATACATATTAATCTCCTCAATAATCACTCCCCGCTCCTTCTCGATCTCCTCCGGATTGAAAATGGGATTGAGATACAGATCCGAAACAATATCCAAAATTTTCGGCAGCTTATGCGCCTCCGCCTTCGCCCAATAGCCGGTATATTCCTCGCTCGTAAAGGCATTCGACTGTGCGCCAAGGCCGGCAAGCTCTTCAGCGATCATCCCGGGCATCGGCCGGTTTGTCGTGCCTTTGAACATGAGGTGCTCGAGAAAATGGGAAAGTCCGTTGATGTTTTTTGTTTCATATTCCGATCCGGCCTCAACCAAAATAAGCACGCTCGAAGCCATGCTCTGCGGCCGGGATATCAAAAGCACCCGCAAACCGTTTGGCAATGTTATTTTTTTGAATTCTTTATTTGCCATCAATACTTTGAATACTTATAGATTACCCTCAAACCCAAGAAGACACAAGGCGAGGTAAAACAGAAAGCAGAAAAAGAACCGTGGGTTTTTGAAACCGTCTCGGAGCGCGGCGGCGCGAGAGCGAGGAATTTCGCTTCGGGCGAAATATCCTATGTTTCAAAAAACTATGGTTCTTTTTGAATAGGTTTCAATAAACATCACAAAACACCTACCCCGTAATCGTATCTATATCGTCCTGAAAACTATTTGCCCGGCTCACCACCGCTTCGCCGTATGTCCATAAATAACTCTTCCACCTTCCGCCGGCATAATACTTTGCGGCAACGCAGCGCTCCTGGCTCGCCTGTGCGGAATAGACCGAAGTGCAACCCACCATCGAATCTTTGAGATAGAGCGCGGTTGCGACAAACGCATCGGCATTGTTCCACGGAGACGCGGGCGAGTGTCCGGTGACTTTCGCAACAGCATCTTTATATAAATTCCAGGTCGAGGGCACAAACTGCGCCGGCCCCATGGCACCGCCGTAGACTCCGTCTTTATTCGCGCATGAAACAGTTACGATGTCCGGGTTTATACCCAACTCTTGAACAAGAGTGAGAAAAAGCGGCTGGTTTGAAGGACTCATCGCCGCTCTGTAGTTACACTTTCCGACATTCTGGCCAAGCGCAGACTCGCGATCAAGCACGGCAAGTAGGAGCGCCGGACGGATTCCGGTAGCACTGCCGGCAAGTTTCGCGTACGAATACGCATCTTCAAAACTCAGCTCTCCGCCGCCGAGAAGTTGAAAAATCCTGCCCCGTATCTGGGCAGCTGTCGCTTTTGTCTCTTTGACCAATGCCTGATATTTTGATTCCTGTCCTTTTGTAACCGCGAGCAAAGTATTTTTTGCCTGCTTGGTCTGATCTATCTGCGCTTTCTGCGACGCCTGATACTCGCGAATCTTTTCCGCATCCGCGCGCGCCAGGGAAAACGGCTGCTCTCTATCCTGAAGTTCTGCTTTCAAATCCGTTATCTCTTGAATCGCAATCCTCAAGTTTCCCTGTACGAGCGTGATACTGTTCAGATTGCCAAAAAAATCTGACAACTTCGGATTCTCCAAAAATATTTCAAGAAGCGACACCCGCTGGTTCTCATATAAATCCTGAACCAATTTTCCCAAAGCCGCCCGCCTCGTCTCAATGCTTTTTTCCGTAACCGAAATCTGCGTCTGTGTGTCGTCAATTTTGTTCGTGAGCTGGTTAAGCGTCAAATTCACCGCCTGTATCTGCAAATTAAGTTTGGAAATTTTGTCATTAAGAATCGCGATCTCTCCCGAAAGATTTTTGCCTTGCGTTTGGTAGCCGGCAACCTGACCTTCGTACTGATTTATCTGACCCTCAAGCTCTGCGAGCTGCGCCTCAAGCGCTTTCCGCTCATCATCCGGCGATGCACTCGTCTGCTGCGCCCCCGCGCGAGGAAGCGTCGGTGCAGTCACCGATCCAAAAACCAAAAAAAGAGCGGCGAGCATGAAAGCTACAGACTTTAAAATCGGGGAAATCGACAAGGAAAAGACAGGTCGGTATCCCAGATTCAAACGTCGTGGGATGGAAGAAAACGCGTCTGGCGTGCGGGAAGTACTGCCCCGCCGCGAAATATCAATAAGAACTTTTGGCTTTAGAAGTTTGTTCACTATCCTATTATACACCAGCAAAATAAAGAATGGTTATAATCACAACAAACACGATTAACATGAAAGCGACTAAGTAGTGTGGCTTTTGGAGACATCTCGGAGCGCGGCGGCGCGAGAGCGAAGAATTCCGCTTCGGGCGGAATATCTGTGCTCCAAAAACCATATTACTTAGTCACAAATTTTAAAAACTATTTCCCCGGCTTTGCGGGCTTTTCTGCTTTTGCTGCTTCAGGAGAAGTCTCTCCCTTCGCTGCCTTGTCGGCATCTCGCTCCGCCTGCTTCTCTTCGCTTTCAACTTTAACCTCAGACACGTCAACCGGAACCTCTTCGACTTTCTCTTCAACCGGTGCCTTTACCGTAGCAACGGCCGTTTCGGGATCAATCAAAATTTTAACGCCTTTCGGAACTTGAATATCTTTCACGTACACGCTCTTATTAATCTCGTCGAGCGGCTTCAGATCAATCGAGAGCCGGTGCGGCAAGTCCGCCGGCAAAGATTCGATTTCGATTTCCTGCATGCTCTTGTTTAAAATACCGCCCTTCTCTTTCACGCCAACCGCCTCACCAATAAATTCGAGCGGCACCTTTGCCTTGATCTTCTCGTCCATCCGGACACGATAAAAATCAATGTGGTTCACCTCACCGGTCAGATAGTGCCGCTGAATGTCATGCACAAGCGTCGGATATTTTTCACCTCCGAGAGCGATCGTAATAAGCGTGTTGGTTCCGGCTTCTTTGAAAACCTTTTTGAAATCTTTTGCACTCACGGAAATATGGAGATTTTGGAGTCCACGTCCGTACACTTCGGCAGGAATCAAACCCTCTCTCCGGGTTCCCGCCACCGCTCGGCCGAATTTTTCCCTTGTTGTAACGGCTAATTCCATAGGCGTAATACTAGCAACCTATGAAAAAAATGGCAAGATAGCTCAAAAAATATAATCGAATAAAAAACGGCCTGCCGGAGTAATCCAGCAGGCAATTGAGTTTTTTTTGAACTTACCGGTTCGGCGGGCAGAACGGCAGATTGCGAGTGCCAGAGACGTTTCTGATGCTGAAGCCCTCATGTGAGAGCGCAGCGGACACCTCTTCTTTCGTGAAGTGTCCTTCGAGAAGGAGATGCTTGGGATATTTCGGATGTCCCCGAACTCCGGTGGGGAGTCCGCTCACCGCGATACGTTCCATGTCGAGATTCGACCACCCCTCATGCCGATGAAGGAGTGTAAACTTCGTTTCTTTAGCCATAACTGTCTGATGTAATTGACAACATGAGTTTCTGCGAGGGCGTCCTGTGCCCATGCACAACGGGGTTAATCCCAAAACTCGCGTGCTGGAATGTATGGTGCCATAAAAATAAAAAAGTGTACACTAACCGCTTGTAACGGCGGCGAGCCAAAGTACCGCAAGGAAAGAGATCGCGAGCCCTATTTTCTGGTGTCTCTGCAATTTCTCGCCGCTCACAAAAAGTCCGAGGAGGACTGCGATGATGATCGAACTCTCGGACAAGCCGGTGGCCACCGCGATCGGCACAAGCGCCATGGCGAAAGCGTACGCGATCCAAGCCACATTATCGCAAATAGACATGGCGAGCAGCGCTCCCCGGTTCGCCGCGATGTCCCGAACTGTATGTCGAACCCGTCCGCACGTCAGCAAATATATTCCCGCAATCAAAGTCATCACGATATTCAAAACAAAATTAGCGGCGAGCGGATCTGTAACTCTCGATCCCCAGCCGAGCAAAAAATCCGCGAACCCCATGAGAAATGAGCCGCAGAGCACAAGCCAGATGCCCTTTTCCATAAACATTTTCTTTGTAAGCCGCTTCTCGCGGAAAGAGATAAGGCACAATCCGATGATAAGAAATACGATAAGCGCAATCTGCTCCCAGCTCAACATATCGCGCAGCACTAAAAATGCCAAAAAAGACGCCGCCGGAATTTCTACCGACAAAATCGGCTCAAGCACCGAAATCTTCCCTTTTTTAAAACCTTCGAAAATCAGGAGCGAAGCACAGGCAAGAATAAGGCCGGAAGAAACCAGAATCCATAAATTTCGGGACAGATAAAAAAATAATGCGGGTATGCTCCGATAGACAAAGGGCAGTAGTATCAGCGACCCGAAAAGCGTGATGATAAAAAGCGTTTCCCAGTCACCGATTCTTCGCGTGGAGCGCTGTATCAAAAAATCTCCAATCCCCCAGCAGAGCATCGCCACAAATGCAAATCCTATTCCTACTCCGGCAGACATATGTTTGTTTTTAAAGTTTTTATTTCCCTATCTCTCCCTGCAACACCTTAAGTTGATTAAGCAAAGTCTGCAACTGCTGCTGTAGTTCCTGAACGGTAGACATCTGTGTACTATTTGTACTTTGTGACGTGTTATCTGTGATTTGCAAAAGTGCATTCACCTTCCTCATCGTCGCAGGACCAAAGATACCTGTGCCATGAGAGAAGCCGGAGGGGGTAAGGATGTCTGATCTGAAGTGTTCTTGAAATTGTGTGATGGCCTGGACTGTTTTGGGACCATAGTAGATGGTTTCAAAGCCCATAGAGCCGATGCCAGACGAAGAGATAGGAAATCCGTTCTGATTGAGGAATTGCTGGAGTTTTTTGACATCATCTCCCCTGTCTCCGAGGTGGAGGGTACGGGAGAATTGAAGGGAGGGGTTGAAGTTCCTTGTTGTTGAGTAGGAGTCGTATATCCTGTGCTTGTTGTCTGTCCCATGATTGATCCGGAGAAAGAAGGAGGTGATATGGGAGGATAGTAGCCTCCTCCAGAGAGAGTGGTGGCAGGAGGGATATTGATGGGAGATTGGACTGGGGGAGGAGTAATAGGAGGAGGAATTATGACTGGAGGCAAAGAGACAATCGGGGCAGGAGCACAATTGCTGGCGCAGTATTCATAGGCGCCGATGTCCCAGGCTTGGCCTTGGGGACGAGGGGTGTTGGAGAAGTCGGTGGAGAAAATTGAGGCCATATTTGTCCCGGCATCAACAGCTGGAGACAACGCCTGAAGATGATAGTTGCCGTTTACAAAATCCACAAATTGGGGGTTAGCAATCGTTGTGTTCGCATCAAAGCCATAGGTATTCTTCCATTCAGAAAATGTATGAAAATGGGTTGCTCCGCCAGCTGTCGTACCGAGTTGCAATGGAGTTGTTGGCGTATAGTAGATATTGTTATTGACCTGCACCGTACTGGTACTCATTTCATCCACAGAAACCATGACGCTACTTGCCGGAAGATATATAAGATTATTTTTTATAACACCATTTATCCCAGCGAAGAAAATACCATTGAACCACACTTCCCTACTACTTCTCGAACCTATGTCGCCCACGATTGTATTGTTCACTATCGTTACATTTGTGCCATAGGTCATGATAAAATAGTTAGCCCAGGCATATCCTGGTTTAAGTGCGAGTACATTATTGTAAATATTTACATTCACATATTGACTGGGACTGACTCCGTAGCCGGCCCATATTCCTCCGGTGCCCGCCCACGGTGTCTGCGGATTGATACCAGGACCAATATAATTTCCGAAAATATTTATATCTGTAGCCGATCCTAAATGTCCCGCTACAGCGCCGTTAAAAAGAAAGATGCCGTCGCGATGAAGACCAATATCCGGGCCAAGCGTTTCCCAGATATCGAAGCCGTCAATCCGATTATTCGAAATAGTAAGATTGGTCAGTAGCGGATCAACAGAGCCACCTCCGGCGGTTACTGTGATCCCCCAATTGATTCGATTGATCGTATTATTATCGATGACAACGGTGTTGCCAGCGGCTATTCCCGAGCCATAAGAAGCACCTATTCCAAGATAAGCATTGGTGATTGTATTATTGCGCACCGTAATATATGAACCACCACCCGTGTATATGCCCTTGCCATACTGATTTGGGTCGTTCGACTGAGGTGTGCGGACATACAGATTTCTAATATTCAAATTCTGAACCGTGAAATGATCCACTGCGGTCGTCCAAACGCCGCCCGAGGGTTGCTGATTGGTAAAAGCGGTTCCATTATCTGTCGTTTCAATAATGCCGTTTGTACCGCCGTCGATTGTTATGTACCTACGAACGTTCGACCAATCGAGAACCATGATCGCACCGTAGCTTGGCCAATAGGGCGCAGACATTTTTGCATTCGGCTCAAAGAGAATAGTAATTGGATTGCCTGCAGTACCACTGCCTTGAATAGTGAGTGACGAAAACAAAGTCCCACACAAATGCACGGTTGTCCCGGGACCGATCTTGCCAGCTGTTGTTCCCCAGTTTGATGGGGCGTTGAACCAAGTCGTACTGTGGGTGTTAGAGCAATCTGTTCCGGTGGCAGAGCCGATATCTGTCTGGCCGATATAAATGTTGCCACTGGCGTTGGTGATTGCTGATACGATTGTGGTAAACGTCTGATCGCTTGACGTAGTAAGATTCCCCCCCTGATCCTTCGATCTCACTCGATAGTGATAGGTAGTGTTTGATTGTAGATTGGAGATGGCTTGGGAGTGGGAGGTAACAAGAGTGGAGTCGAGAGAGGTTTGTGAACCATAATTTGTGGTCAGGCCATAGTCTAGTTGGGAATCTGATAATTCATCAGTAGTCCAGGAGATAGTTGTTCCTGCCTGAGTAACTAAATTTGTTTGGACATCTGAGACGGTAGGCGGGGCGGTGTCTTGAAGAGTGGATGGAGTCGAGGTTGGAGCTGGCGGAGCAACAGAGCCGGAGCCAAAGTTGTAGAGAGCGGTGATTTCATCTGGAGCGAGGGCGCGATTGTAAAAACGAGTATCGTCTACTGCTCCAGTGAAATAAACTGAATTACTACCCTCTGAACCGACAGAAAAAAAACCAGCGTTTGTTCCCAGGGTAACCATAGATTGCGCATTATAATTTCCATCTATATAAAGAGTCTCGATATTATTATCTACCGTGAAAACAGCGTGATGCCAACTTCCATCATCAACAGCACCTATCGATAAAGGACCATGATTGGCAGTTCCGTCTCCAGTACAACTCATCCTATGCTGAACCACAGATCCAATACTGCAATATCTCTGAAATCCTAATGAAACCATTACGCCTGATGGCGATAAGTTTGTTTTAAACCAAAAAGAGAATGTAAAAGTATTTGGAACGCTAAAGACGGGTCCATTAACCCTTTGACTATTTGCGCTATCAAACTGTAGCGCCCCTCCAATTTTCCCCGTCGTCCACACCGGCCCATTCACCAGCGTCCCATTGTTATTATTTCCACTCGAGTCCCCTGCCGTGGTTCCAGATCCTTCATCGAACGTCCAGTAACCGACAAGCCCCGATCCCGAACCGCTGATACTTGCGAGCTGTGATGCCGAGAAACTGGAAAATAACGATTGGAAACTGGCGAGAATATGTTGGAGAGATACGAGAATTGAAGCAGTATTGGTGTCCGTACTTTTGGCGAACATAACGGAGGGAGCGAGAAGGAGTATAGAGACAAGGATACAAATACTTCGGTTCATCGGTATTTAAAGGAGAGAAATTTCCATGACATCACCCTTAATTTGGTTGAACAATCTCAACTTTTCCATTACCACTTTTTTAACTTCATCAATAGCGCCAGGCAGAATTTTATATGGCGCCACCTGCTTTGGATCGTTTTTCAAAGCGTTCTCAAGCCCGCGCCGCCAAGCCACGCGGATTTCGGTATTGATGTGCACTATCCGCACTCCGGCTTTGATCGCAAGGGTAAAATCTTCCGGCGAATTGCCCGAACCGCCGTGGAGCACAAGCGGCACGCCGCACGCCGCACGCACTTCACTGACTCGCGTAATATTAAGCGCCGGGTCATGTCCACCACTAAGCATGCCATGAATATTCCCGACAGCAGGCGCAAGTAAATCCGCGCCCGTTTCCATAATGAATCGCGCAGCCTCTTCCGGCTTCGTCAAAAATTCTTCGCCGAGCTGAACGCCTTCGGGAATCGCGTCGAGTACCTTAGACGACTTACCAATAAACCCGAGCTCCACCTCAACGATAATTTCCGGATTCACCGACCGCGCATATTCCACGCACTTTTTCGCGGTTGCGATATTGTCTAGAAGTGAGAGCTCCGTCCCGTCAAAAATTACCGCATCATACCCCGCATCAATCGCCTCTTTGACCTTTTCAAATGAATAGGTATGGTCTGCATTTAAATATATCGGGTAATCAAATTCTTCCCGCAAACTTTTCACAAGCGCCACCGCCTGGCGCACACCGATAAACTCCCGCTCACCTTCCGACGTGCCAATGATCACTGGCACATTCAGCTCCCGCGCTGACTCAAAAATTGCTTTGAGCGCTGCGAGGTCCGAAATATTGAAATGCCCGATCGCCGCCCCCCTCCTCTCTGCCTCACCGATTGCTTGTCTTAGTGTAATCATTGATTTAACAAATAAAACGAAGTTTTTTGAGCCATCCGGAGCGCGGCGGTGCGAGGCAGAGGAATTTTTTCAGAAGGAAAAATATCCGTGCTCAAAAAACATTTCGTTTTATTTATATTGTTCATTTATTAAACAGTATTGTCCCCTTATCAAAATTCTCCACAAGCAATCTCTCCATTTCATCCTCTCCGCCGACATATTCCTTAAAAATTTTTGTCCACAAAGCCTCCCTTTGATGATAACTGAAATAATCCTTTTTACCATCAGCACCAGAAACCGCTGACATGGCGTTGTCTTCAAGGTCAAAGCTTATAACCCTCCCCTCGCCTTCATCATAGAGCGATACCCAGTCGGAGTCCCGCCACAACTCCAAACTCAGACTCTTTTCTTTTTCGCCAAGCACAACGAGATCCCGCTCACCCCGAAGCCAGTGCAACGACTCCGGATTTACTCGCGGCAAAAACAATCGCGGATCGGCCGGATTTTCTTTAAAGAGATACCGTTGAACAATCAACCATTCTCCGGCAGAAACCGTTTTCACATCCTTCACATCACCGCGAAGCAATGCTTTGAGCCGCGTAGAAAAGTCCTCACCAGTCGAATACTTCTTGAACAACTTCGAATAAAATTCGATTTCATGAAAATAGTGGAGAAGCAGCGCAAAATCGCGCATAAATTTTCCGGGAATATTCTCAGTAATCGGGTTCAAAAAAATTACGCCAAATTCCTTGAGGTGGCTCACGTTGTGGTGCTTCTTTGCGACAAACTTTTCCGCAACCGTGCGCCATTCTGGCCCAAGTACCTTGATGCTGATCTCACGCTCTTCAAAATCGGCGGCGGTGAAACCGCTGTACGCCTTTTCGAACGTCTCATGCATCCATTCATCGGACTCGACAAAACGCAAAGCACTGAAAATCTCCGTAACGTCATGTTTTTTTAAAAGCTCGCCCACATTCTTTGCCCCCAGAAACGCGAGAAGGTTCTTCGGCTTACTTTTCTTTAAAATCGCCGCGCCGAATTCTTTTTTGAGAAAAAATCCCTTGCCGACCTGCGCGATGCGCTTTGCAAGAGCGGCGGCTTTTTCAAACTGGTTGTCGCCGGGAACACCCTCGAGATATGTCAAAAGTTCTTTTTCATTTTTCTGTATTGCACGAAGAAGCGCCGATCGCACCTGCTCCCTGCTCGCACCACCGGGTATCCCAAGTGTATAAAAAATATCTCGTACGCGAGTGTTATTTTCTTCGATAACGTTATCCAAAACACCCTTCCGCCCGACGCGACTCACCATCGCCCAGTCAAGACGCTTCAAAAAATCCGCTTCGACTCCCAAATTTTGTGCTAAATTTTCCATAAAAGTGTAATTACGATTTTTTTCTTTTGACCTTCCGAGTATAGTTCAGCCACGCAGGCCCGAGCGAAAGCACATCTTCAATCTCTTCAATTTTAAGCCGTGTAATCTTTAAGATTTCTTTATAGCAATGCTCGCAGACATGAAGCTTCTTCACCTCTCCATTTTTCTTTGGAGGACTAAAGAGTAGCCCGCCAAACCCCATAAGCTCCTTTTTGCAAAAATCGCATGTCGGATGTATTGCCATAAAAATTAATACGCGAGCTTTTTAACATCAATATCCAAATGCTTCCAGCGGGGATCTTTAAATCCGCGCGCAGTGAGAGTTCCCTCCGTCGCACCGAATTCTTCGACATTCGCCGTCGCATTCGCACTCGCCAAACGAATGGCATAACAAATATCCTTCTCACTAAATTTTTCATTTTTCATTTTTAATTTTTCACTTTTTAAGAGCCCCGCCACAAACCCCGCACCGAATGCGTCGCCTGCGCCCGTCCGGTCAACAAGCTTCTTCTCTCTGAAAATTCCCGCTTTATATACCCGCTCTCCATCAGAAACAGTAACTCCTCCCCTCCCGCTCGTCACCGCCAAAATTCCCGGCACCCACTCATCGAGCTTTTTGAAAATCTCCTTCTCTTTTTTCCACGGAATGCCGGTAAGTATCGCTGCCTCCTCATCGTTTAAAACCAGAAACGACATATCTTTGAGAAGCCGGATAATTTCCTCCCTCTTGTGCCGCAAATGATGCCCGCTCGGATTGAAAGCAAGGGATATATTGTTTTTCTTCGCGTACCGGACGAGCGCCGGAAACATAGTGTGCGATTCTCCCGCAAGCGACACATACCACCACCGCGCCATAAGACGCGGAAGCTCGACATCATCAATTGAAAATAAATCCGAGGCGCCGTGATATCCCAAAATAGTCCGCTCTCCGCCCTGCGCGAGCAAAACGGAATACGCGGTCGGGGCTTTTGTCGTGCACGACATATACCGCGCGTCAACGCCTTCGCGCACAAGCCGGCGCCGTATCTCTTCGCCCGATACATCGCACCCGACTTTCGCCACACACGCCGTCCTCCACCCTTGCCGGGCAAAGGTAACACTCACATTCGCCGAATTCCCGCCGATCGTAAAAAGCGTACTCTTCACTTCCAGCTTTTCACCAACTGGCAACGCATACGCTTTTTTTGATGGTGTCTTCGGCCAGCGAACGGTATCAAAATTAACCTTGAAAAAAGCATCTCGAGTCGCAGACCCGATAGTGATAACGTCAAACATATAACATAGTATAGCAAAAATTTCCTCTCTGCGGGCAACACAGTGGAATCCGTCGCGAATTCTTATTCTGAATTATTGTGGGACGGCACGAACAGGGATAAGAACACCGTTTTGCTCAATCACATACACAGCCGCTGCAACTGCGACAACAATAATGAGGACGACAACAAAAATAAGAAGTCGCCTAGACCCCCTCTCGAGCGTCGGGGCGACTGCCCTACCCTTATTCGTAAAATTAACAGCCCGCGTTTTACCAACACCGGAAACGGTAGCCGGGTCAAAGGGCAATCGCGACTCGTCGTATCCTTTAAAAGCGGCGCCGATCTCCTCTTTCGTCCAGTGTGCGTATAAAAGCGTCGTCCGTATTGCATTGTCCGACACACCCCGAGAGCGGGCCTCTTCAATATATTTTATAAGATCTTGTGTAGACACGGTAATTTGATTTAGAGTTCGTAATTTCTGTCATTCCCGCGTAGGCGGGAATCCATCTTCTCTATAACCTGGATCCCCGCTTTCACGGGGATGACATTAAGAAATGTCATTTTCTCTTAATCACTTTCCTCACCGCATGCACAATATCCTTCACTCCCAAGCCATATTTTTGAATAAGCTCTGCTGGCGCACCCGACTCGCCAAACGTATCCTGCATGCCGATAAATTCCATTGGCACCGGGAAATGCTTCGCAAGGACTTCGGCCACAGCTCCGCCGAGACCGCCTTGTATCTGATGCTCTTCCACCGTCACAATCGCCCCGGTTTTTTTCGCAAGCTCCACGATTTTCTTTTCATCAATTGGCTTTATCGTATGCGAGTTCAAAACAATCGTTCCAATCTTTTCTTTTTCTAGTTCCTTCGCTGCGCAAAGCGCGTTATACAAAACCCCACCGCAACCGATTATTAAAACCGACGGCTTCTTTGATTCCCAAAAAATTTCCGCCTTCCCGGGCGTATAGGGCGTAAGATCCGTGGTAAACACAGGCGTCTTCTCGCGCGCGAACCGGAGATACACCGGCCCCCAAATATGCGCCGAGGCCACAGTCGCCTTCCGCGCCTCAATCGCGTCGCACGGCACAAATACTTTCATTCTTGGGAGCGCCCGCATGATGGCGATGTCCTCCGTCGCCTGGTGTGTTGCGCCGTCCGGCCCCACCGAAATTCCCGCATGATGCCCGGCAATCTTCACATTCGAATCGTTGTACGCGATCGTCGTCCGGATCTGCTCCCAATTTCGCCCCGGAGAAAACGTCGCATACGAAGAAATGTAAGGAATTTTCCCGGACACGCCGAGACCCGCCGCCACGGTCGCCAAATTCTGTTCCGCAACTCCTATCTCGAAAAACCGTTCCGGAAATTTTTTCGCGAACTGCTCCACGCGAGTGGACTCCACCAAATCCGCGCAGAGCGCCACCACATCTTTATTTTCCTCTCCGGCCAAAACCAACCCCGAGCCATACCCGTCCCGCGTCGGCTTCTGCTCAATGCCATCCTCAAATATTTTTTCCGATAAATGTGCTTCGGGATTCAACATAGTGATTAGGGTTTAGTGATCAGTTCTTTTCTGTCATTCCCGCGCAGGCGGGAATCCAGGTTAATTATATCTTTTTTCTGCTTTTGATTTTGCCGTAAAGCCAACCAAGTATTGATCCGATAATAAAATATCCAATCAATACATCTATAGTTAAAACAAAGTTTTCGCGCAATAAATCGTCACTGCTGGGAGACTTATCAGAAATAAACAAACCAACATTTAGTATAAAAGGGAATACGGGCAACATAAAAAAATCTGATTCAAAATTAGTTAAAAGCGCCCCTGTTGTCCCTACCATGGAAAATATAACTCCTCCCCTCACCCAATACGGCCACTTTTTCCAATTCATTCTATTTATTATACTCTATTTAACTAACTCCTTTTTATTTTTTTAACGTACCGGAATCGGCTTCGTCGGAACCGTCTGTGGCTTATAAATCTGCGGATCAATCGTCCGAGGAAAGCACTGCCTGCCTACGCCATGACTCCATGTGTCCATACTGCCCGGAACTCCGTATGGAGCCATCGGCCGAGAAATTCCCAAGTTTTTATTTTCAACCGAAGAAACATTGAACTGCGCGCAAAGTTCGAAAGTAAGCATTCCGGTAGAACGATATTCATATGCCGTACCGCTCTGCGGATCAAACGGTGGCGCATATCCGGAGATGCTGTCGCGAAGATCGTCAAGCGTCTTTGGCAATGTTCCTTTTTGCATCCAATACTGATTTACAATTTGATACTGAATATTTTGAAGGTCAGCAACTTTCTGATCGTCAAACCGAACCAGCCGCTGCCTGAATGGAGACCCGGCGATAAAAAATCCGGCTACAATTATTATAATAACCGCAGCAACCACAGCGCGTACGAAAAGCCGCGCAGCGGCGCCGAAAGCAACCGCCTTTGCACGCAAATCGTAGAGATAATACCAGAAAATTCCACCGGCAACTGCAAGCACCGCAATAACTTTGAGGAAAAATCGCATCGTGAGTTCACCATTCAAGAAATTATTAATAAGAGCAACGAGGTCGCCGATAATGAGGAGCGCAGCAAGGAACAGCGTGAGATAAAGTAACCACCGCCGGATGCGAATCTCCCCTTTCTCCGGGCTCGCCACAAGATCGCGATGCAAAAATCGCGAAACCCACAAATACGCGGGAAAAATAATAATGAGGAGCGCCATGCTCCAGCGGACAGAGCCCGCTGCATCGTAACCGACATTTAACGGATCGGGAAATGCGGTACTGATATATTGAAGCAGCAAGTTAATCACGCTCCACGCCGAAAAATAGAGCGCGATCGTCGCGAACAAATACATAAACACATCTCGCGGTGAACTTTTTATTGGCTGGTCCATAGTGTGTTATTATTTTTGTAATTTTCTTCCGTACGTTTTAAGTTCCGCAATCGCCGCAGTCGCCTCCCCCGGCTTAAACGTCTTCGAATGCCACATATAATCGTTCTCCATAAAGCTTACACCTTTTCCGGGAATCGTGTGAGCAATGATCACCGTCGGCCGCTCATGAATAGCAAGCGCCTCTGCGGCGGCGGAAATAATTTGATAAAAATCATGTCCGTTTATCTCTATGACGTGCCAATTGAATGACTCATACTTCGCCCGAAACGGATCAAGCGGCATGATGTCCTCGGTATTTCCGTCAATCTGAATATTATTCCTATCTACAAAAACCGTGAGGTTGCTCAGTTTATTTTTCGCCGCAAACATGATCGCCTCCCACGTATTCCCTTCCTGATGCTCGCCGTCGGAGGTAAGGCAATAGATGCGATGCTTCTTTTTATCGAGCCGCGCTGCAAGCGCCATGCCAGCCGCCTGCGAAATACCCGAACCAAGCGGCCCCGATGTAGTCTCTACTCCCGGGCAGGCACCGCGATGTGGATGCCCCTGAAGCCGAGTGCCAAGTTTGCGAAGTGTCGCAAGTTCAGAAACCGGAAAATATCCAGAGTGCGCGAGCGCGGCATAGAGCACCGGGCAAATGTGACCATTTGAAAGCACCAGTCTATCCCTGTCCGCCCACGCAGGATTCTTGGGATCGTGATTTAAAATATAAAAATACATTGCCGCAAAAATATCGGCCATCCCCAGCGGTCCGCCGATATGCCCCGATCCGGCGCCCGCAACCATGCGAATCACATCTTGCCGCAACGTATTCGCCATCTCCTCAAGTGCCACAATTTTTTTCTCGGTGATTTCGTGCATAGTCTTCATTCTGTCATTCCCGCGTAGGCGGGAATCCAGTTAATTATATCTTTTTTCGATTTTTAATTTTGCCGTAAAGCCAACCAAGAAGCGCGAAAAGGATAAACCAAATTATTATTTCCACAAAAAGAAATAATGGAAGTGGGAAGTCGAAAAGACCGTAAAAAATAAATTCTCCAATAGATAACGGGATTGCCCACAAAAGGCATTGGAAATTTGTTTTGCCATCAACGCCGACCGAGGGGCAATAATGAAAACCTCCAACGAGAAAGACAGCAAATAAAACACCGACAACCCCTCCCCTCACCCAATACGGCCACTTTTTCCAGTTCATAGTTTTAAAATTTCTATTTTCTATTTACTATTATCTATTTTCTAAATTGCATTTAACTCCTCCCACGCGGCTTTGGGGTCGCTTCCCCAAAAGATATATGAAGTAGCGACAACGAAATCTGCTCCAGCATCCCGACAAAGCGCCGCCGTCTCCGGATTCATCCCGCCGTCTACCTCTATTTTAGCATATGGCCGAAGCGAGCGTAAAAGTTTTACCTTCTCGAGCATCGTCGTCAAAAACCGCTGCCCGGATAACCCCGGATTTACCGCGAGCACCTGGAAATATGCCACCGCATGAATGTACGGCCGGAAACTCTCAATCGGCGTTTCGGGATTCGAGGAGAGCGAAGCATCAACTTTATATTGTTCGCAAAGCTCGGTAATGCCTCGCAGAGTCTCCACTGTAACGGCTTCGATATGCACGATTACTCTCTTCGCTCCCGCCTCAAGCCACGCACGTACCACATTCTCCGGATGCTCAACCATCAAATGCACTTCGAGATTGAATCCATATTGCCCGGCAAGTTTTTGCCAAGAAGCCGGATCATTCCACGTTTTCGTAAATGTAAAAATCCCGTCCGAAACATCGAGGTGTATCCACGTGCCCGGCGGCAAAAATGCTCCCGCCTTCGCGAGCCACTCACCCAGAGATTCTTCATCGAGACAATTAAAACCGGGAATGATGTTCATAGTAGTTAGGAGTTAGTGATTAGGAGTTAGGTACGTCTCTTTCTGTCATTCCCGCGAAAGCGGGAATCCAGAATATAATTATAACAATTCATCATATAAATCTTTCCATAAAGGATTTTCTTTCTCAATCAATGCCAATTTCCATTTTCTACTCCATTTCTTTATAGCTTTCTCTCTTTGCAATGCTGCCTGCACATTTTCTGTTGATTCATGATACACAAGAAGATGGACGTTATATTTTTTAGTAAATCCGTCAACGAGATTATTTTTATGCTCGTACACTCTCCGCATCAAATCATTTGTAACTCCAGTATATAAAGTACCATTCTTTTTACTAGCTAAAATATAAACGCAATAGTGCTTATGCATAGCTACTTTCTGTCATTCTCACGCCCCTCTATCAAGCCTTCTGCTCCCTCTGTCATTCCCGCGTAGGCGGGAATCCATCTTCTCTATAACCTGGATCCCCGCTTTCACGGGGATGACAGAAAAATCCCCCTAATCACTATTTTTCCGCTCAATTTCAGAAATTTCATCCAACCTTCTCTTATATCTCTCCTCTCCGGAAAACACCGTCGCCATAAAAATTTCGAGCATCTTTTTCGCGCTCTCCTCATTCGTGAAGTCCGCGGCGATAGAGAGAACATTCACATCGTCGTCTTTCCGCGCCGCATACACTTGGTCCGGCGAGAGCCCGAGCACCGAGCGCACGTTTGGAAATTTATTGGCAACGATATCAACACCCGCACCCGAGCCGCAAATCAATACTCCCCTCGAGCGTTCCGATTCAAGACTTACCTTTTTCCCAACCAGAGCGGCATACTGGGCATAGTCGTCGCCTTTTTCGTATGTCTTCGCTCCAAAATCCGCAGTCTCATACCCTTGGTTGCGCAAAACATCCACAAGCTTTTGTTTGAGTTCAAATCCCCTGTGATCGGCGCCGAAATAGATAAGCACGTGTTTAAAATATTTAATAAATAATAGATAATAACCGCACTAGGATTAGTATAACAAAAAATCCGCGGAGTTCCCACCCAGCGGATTTTTTCTATTATCTATTACCTATTTTCTATTATCTATTCCCCTGCCCCTGAACTCCAGAAAGAAACGATTTCAAGAATTCCAAAACGCTTGCCATAAATGAGGAGTGATCCATAAACGCGCCAACGGAATATGAAACAGAATTCAGATTTATCGGGACGGCATACTTCGCCGCGAGCGGAATGTTTGTTACGGCCGCCCCGTCAAGCGCGTCAGTGAAACGGATGTCTCCAACTGCATTTATGGTAGCAGACAGAGTTTGAGCAACGTTCGCTTGTGCGAGCGCGGTCTGCGTAGAGTCAATCCTTAACGTAAGCCCGCTCGAGAAGCCTCTAGCAATCGCAAGCCCCGATGAACCGGAGCCAAAATAAAAGGTTTTAGAACATACGCCGGAAGGCCCACCACAAACATTAGGACTGGGAATTCCGACCGACAAACCAGTATTATTATCAATCAATTTTATACTGTCGAGAAAAGCGGTCGAAGATGCAGGCACCGCCGTACCGCTAAAAGTAATAACAATTCCATTCACCGCAACATCCCCCGCCGCGCTCGCGGTAAATGTCAGTTGCGCCAAATTATCTGCTGAAGATTTTGTCCGCCCGACAAGCGTCCCAAGCGGAGTTGCGGCGAAATCAAGCTTGCTCCGAAGCACGGTCATTGGATAACCACTTGCATTGTTTATCGTCACATTCGCAGAACTATTCGACGTAGCACCCAACGCGACAACCGCTTTCGCCGGACTGTTATTTATGGTGTCAGGAGAAACCCAAATTCTAAATCTGTGAATAGAATTGTCCGAAGTGCTGGAAGATTGGTAAGAACCGACATCGCCCTTGAGCACAAGTGAAAGCGAACTTGCTTGTGGAATAGTCACAGGCGTCGGGAAATGGAACTGATAAATATATCCGGTTTGAATTACCGATTGAGTCGCAGAGCCTGTGGTACCAACAAGCGTCGCACCATTATACAAACTCAAATTTTGGAATGATGATTTTGGAACAATACCATTCGTAGACGAAACATCCTGGAACACATTCAAATCCGTAATCTTCACATCCTCCACATTCCCCGTCTCGGTAAATCTGAACCGCGCAAGCTCATTCCCTGTCGAGCCCATCACGAGCTGGTCGGACGGAGCTTGTCCCGGATCGGCGGTAACGGTGAGAGCCGGAGCGGTTGTCGTCGCCAACGTAATCGTGAACGGCGCATCAGATATATCCCCAACAGCTCCAAGAGTTATGGGAAATACTCTTATTGAATAGGAGCCGCTCGCGAGCCCCGCTATCGTCCAATTATAACTGCCCGTATTCGGGATATTTGCCGCGATGGTCCAATCTTGATTTAGACTTGATCGAGCAACTATTGAAATGTTTGTTGAAACGTTCGCAGACGTCCACGTAATAGTGTGCGTTGAACCTTGAGCCCACATCTCTCCTCCATTCGGCGAGACAACAGTAATAGATGGAGTGCCTACATTTCCCACCGTCACCGTACACACACTCGTCCCGGTGATGGTTCCATGCGCTCCCCCGCTCACCGTGTTCACGGTAACGGCATACGAAGGAGCAGACGATGTAGGGCTATAGGTAAAGCTCACTGCCGCTCCGTTCCCGATAACATGAGTGAATGATGGTATTGCTCCGGGAGAATAGACGTCATATGAGGCTGGGAAACCACCGACCAAAGTGAGGGTTGCTGTCCCGCCGCGAGCAATCGTCTGGGTCTGCGGGGAGCAGAG
>CAYQKB010000004.1:0-36000 GCA_964418085.1 uncultured Candidatus Saccharibacteria bacterium | reverse complement strand
GTTTTTTGGTTTTTGTTCGTGTGGATGTATAAAGATTTAAAAATGTGGCGGCGCAAGGGAGTGTCGGTAAATCCGGGTGCAATCGCAAGCGAGGTGGTTGTAAGTTATGTAGTGTTGAGATTTTTTACCAGTTTTATTTTTTTTGGATTCGGAAGTATATTGACCCCGGTAGTGTATTGGGTGGGATACATACTGATTCGAAATACTACGTTTGCGAAAATAGCCCGTGAAGAAAAACCGCCTCTGCCTCCGCCGTCCCGATTTTCAAAATGGCTTTTTATAGTGCTTTTTTGTCTGCCGATCCTGCCCATAGTCGGAATTATTCTACTTCTGCTTTCTTTTCGGGGTGGATCATTTATTAATTGAAAATTCAGCCGAACCTTCCGCCGCGAGAGAGCTTGGCTACCCACTGATTGAGGAATAGTATGCTATTATAAAAAATCAAGAATTCAGATGGCCACCCTCTATACCTTCCAATCCCAAAACATTCGCCGCACATGGATGCTCTTCTCCGTGTTCTTTGTGGTTGTGATCGCGATCGGCTGGGTATTTTCGCAGGTGTATAACAATCAGGTAATTTTATTTTTCGCCGTCGGCTTCAGTATTATTTCATCGCTTATCAGCTACTGGTCGTCGGATAAGATCGCTCTCGCGCTTGCCCACGCCGTCCCGATAAAAAGCGAAGACAACCCGACGCTCTGGAACATCATCGAAAATCTTTGTATCACCGCCGGCCTCCCAATGCCCGCCGTGTACGTCACGCCCGAAATGCAGATCAATGCTTTTGCCACGGGCCGCAACCCGGAGCACGCCGCGATTGCGGTCACGGCCGGTGCACTCGAAAAGCTCAACAAGACCGAACTCGAAGGAGTGCTAGCCCACGAAATTTCTCATATCGGCAATCGTGATATTCTTGTTTCAACCGTCGCCGTCATCCTCGCGGGCATCATCTCGCTCCTCGGCGATTTCTTTCTTCGCTCAATGTTCTGGGGCGGCGGCCGCAGGCGGAGCAATGATAACGAGCGCGGCGGGGGAATCTTTATGATCATCGGCATTGTTCTCTCCATCCTCGCGCCCATCGGTGGGATGCTGATACAGCTCGCCATCTCGCGCCGCCGGGAATTTCTGGCGGATACCTCCGGTGTCCTTCTCACGCGCTATCCCGAAGGGCTTATCTCTGCGCTCCAGAAAATCGGCGCGGACAGCACGCCCATGCGTTCGGCGCAAAGCTCCACTGCGCACCTCTGGATTGATAACCCCTTCAAGGGAGGGAATACTCCGTGGTGGCAGAAGCTGTTTATGACTCACCCTCCAATTATGGAACGAATAAAAGCACTGGAAGAAACATCAACTTGAGTATGTTTTTCACTTGCCCCATCACCAATCGAGCATTCGAATTTCATTCACGCCGCGCCGTAGTGCGAGAAGCGCGATGCTCGATTTGGTGTGGGGTGACGCACCCGCCGATCCCCGAAAGGATCAAAGCGCTCGATGAAGCGGCGGTGTAATAAATAATTTTCAATTTACATTTTTATCCTCAATTGAAAAAATAAGGTATAAAAAGTAAATAATCAATTATTGAACGATCGTCTGATAATTGATTATCTAGAATTACAAATTTCCGATTTGCTATAATTTACACATAGAACAAATGGAGCAACAAGACAAGAAAATTTTGGAAATCACGAAGGCAAGTATCTATTCGCCGGATTTTTATAGGGGACTGCTCGACACGCCGCTCTCATGGAGCATGAAATATTTCTTTTCGCTCGCGCTCATTCTCGCAGTTGTCTCGTCCGCCGCGTTCGGTATTCATGCCGTGCCGGCGATAAACTCGTTCATTGTAAACCTCGCGCCGAACATTTTGAAATATTATCCGGCCGGCCTTGAAGTGAGTATAAAAAACGGAGTGGCATCCTCGACCGTCGCGGAGCCTTATTTCATAAAGATTCCCACCGAGCTTGCCTCGGGCGTCGCCATGTCGACCAGCTCGACGCCGCCGGAAAATCTCATGGTGATAGATACGAAGGAAACGTTCAAAAATATTGATCAGTTCAACGGCTTTAAAACGTGGATATTGCTTTCAAAAGATGCGCTTGTTTCGACCGGAAAAAATGGAGGGATTCAAATCCAGCCGCTCAAGGATGTCCCCGATATGGCGATCAATAAAAAGCAGGTTGAGTTGTGGCTTCAAAACATCGCCCCGCTCGCGAAGTTCGCCATACCGATCATCCTCCTCGCGGCATTTGCTTTTTTCTTCCTCGCCTTGAGCATAAAGCTTGTCTATCTCTTCTTCCTCGCGCTCCTTGTGCTCTTGATCGCAAAGATAAAACACGTTGAGCTCGGCGGATATAAAAAAGCGTATCAAATCGGCCTCCACGCCATGACGGCGGCAATTCTCGTCGAAGCACTTCTCCAAATTTTCCTCGGCGTGAAGGCGCCGTTCCTATTCACGATAATCTCTCTCCTCGCCGTGTGGTTCAACTTGGATTTCGAAACATCAACTCCTGAAATAGTCCCTCTCATAAACCCGGCCGTTCCCGCAACGCCAGCAAAGGCGGAGTAGGGGGATAAAACTAAATTTATTCAGCCCCTTCCAGAATACCCCGCGGCTCTGCCGCGTGGGATGAATGGGTACTGATATATCTTCCCGCGTGGGTTCAATACCACGTGGGAAGGGGCTGGATTTATTGTTTAGACGATTGGGCTTTCTCCGTTCAATCCTCACAAGCATCTGGATAGAAGCGAAGAGAATCGGTACAATGACGGTAATGAAAGAAATTCTTTTCGGGACGACAAACGAGGCCAAAGTAAAACAACTTCAGGGTGCACTCGCTCCGATTGGAGTAACTGTGCGAGGAGTCAAGGATAAGACATCACTGCCTCCGGTAAAAGAGGACGGGAAGACGGCGCGGGAGAATGCGAGAAAGAAAGCGATGACCTACGCGAAAGCACTTCACACCACCGTACTTTCGATGGACAACGCACTCTATTTCGACGAGCTTTCGCCGGAGGAACAGCCGGGCCTCAATGTGCGGCGGATAAACGCAAAAGCCACAAGGCCCAGTGATGACGAGTTACTCGCTCACTACTCCGAGCTTATTCACCGGTTCGGAGAAAGAACAAGGGGTCGTTGGGAATTTGCGATTTGCATCGCAACATCTGAAGGAAAATTCGAAGAGACGACAATAATCTCTCCACGAATTTTCACAAGTGTGCCGAGTCAGAAAACCGTTCCGGGTTATCCGCTCGAATCAATACAGATAGATCCAGAAACGGAAAAATATATTTCCGAAATGAGTCAAGAAGAACAAGACGCCTTCTGGCAACGAGCTATCGGCAAACCACTTCAAGAATTCATCAGCAAAATTCAACTCTAAAGAACCACATTAGCTCCCTTGGTTTTTATTTCGGCACACAGTCTTTCTCCCGCGCAAAGCGGAAGGGGAGAGATTCGAACTCTCGGTACCGGTTAAGGTACACAGTCTTTCCAGGACTGCCAGTTAAACCACTCCTGCACCCTTCCGCTTTGCGCGGGATTGCGATTTGCTAATAAAATTCTCGCGAATCCGAATTTTAAAAGCAAATCGGGAACACGACTTGCCAACTAAACCCCCGCCCGCCCGTAGCTTGGCGAAGGCGGGACTCTTGCTCGCCTCGCTAAGCTACGGCGAAGCGGGCACCTCTCCAATGAATAAGATTGTCTCATTTGAAGACGAGTTTAGCAAGTTCTGGTATCCTTAAGAGATATCTTTCTATGATCTTTTTCTTGCTCGAATTTCTGATTCTTCTCGCATTCGTTCTTTTTCTCGCCTGCGTGGTGCGCACGTGGCAGATTCAGCATAGCGCGAAGGCAAAAATATTTTTAAACGGGTCGGTAGAGCTCCCGATGCCAGACGGGCTGTATCACGGCACAGTTTCCGGCCGCCATCTTTCGTGGCTGGGTAAGAAATTTAATTCTGCAGCCGGAACAGGCATTAATGTTTTCGACGGCGGGAACGGCACGCAAAAAGAGCGCTATCCTTTTAAAACTTCGATTGGAAAGGGGCTCATCGATGAACATCTCAACGTTTTAAAGATTGATTACAATATCCCGGAAAATCCATTCTGGATGCGCATCATTTTGGACGAGATTGTCGAAGTCCGGCCCAATGAGTATTTGGGAAAACTGGAAGTACGGATTTTCCCTGGGTTTCCTTTTGCCCTCACGTATTTTGAACTAAAAAAGTAGGGACTTCAGCGCGAGTTAAATAATCTGCGTGCAATGCGAACAGCGCTTTGCAAGTGTATAAAGTAGGGCATAAAAAAGAATTAGGCGGAAAAAATGTGTGTGGTAGCTTTTGTGCTATAATTTACTATGGTAATCGTCCTCAACTTCGGAAGTCAATTCGCTCATCTCATAGCGAGGCGCGTGCGGGATCTCGGCGTAAAAGCCGAGATTGTGCCTTTCGATGTTCCAGTTTCCCAAATAAAAAAGTTCAGTCCCGTAGGAATTATTTTCTCCGGCGGTCCCTCGTCGGTTTTGGAAAAAAATAGCCCTCGTCCGGACAAAAGTATTTTCAAATTAAATATTCCGATTCTCGGCATTTGTTATGGCCATCAAGTTATGGCATATATGCTCGGGGGAAAAGTTGCGAAAGGCAAACGGAGAGAATTTGGCAGAGAAGAACTGAATATAAAGAATAAGAAAGGGATATTTAAAAGTTTTTCTCAAAAAGAAACAGTTTGGTTTTCTCATGGCGATCAAGTAACGGCGCTACCGGCGGGGTTTAAGAAGACGGCATCTACGGCTGGTTGTGAATACGCCGCATTCGCCAATATAAAAAATAAACTTTTCGGCATTCAGTTTCATCCCGAAGTTACCCATACAAAAAACGGCAAGCGATTACTCGAGAATTTTCTTTTTTCAATTTGCAAAGCCAGGAATAACTGGAAGATAAACTCGGTAACCAAAAACATCATTTCGGAAGTAAAAAATGAAGTAGGGAACAAGCATGTTGTGGTAGGGATCTCCGGCGGAGTAGATTCTTTAGTAGCCGCAACGCTCATTCATCGCGCCATCCGTAATAATTTGCACGCAGTATTTGTTGACACCGGCCTTTTGCGAAAAGGAGAAGTTGAACACGTAGCTTCGTATCTTCGTAAACATGGATTTAAAAAGCTTCACATTATAGATGCGAGCCGCCTTTTCTTAGGGCGATTGAAAGGCATCACCGATCCGGAACAAAAACGAAAAATCATCGGCCATGCTTTCATTGAAGTATTTGAAAAGGCGATCAAAAATGAACTTAAGGAACACGCAATTGCATATCTTGCCCAAGGAACCATTTATCCCGATCGTATTGAATCTGCTTCGGTTTCCAAAACAGCGGCAAAAATAAAAAGCCACCACAATCTCACGCTTCCCGAAAAGTTGGGATTCAAAATCCTTGAGCCGGTTAAAGATTTGTATAAAGACGAAGTGCGAAGAGTTGGGCTCGCCCTCGGGCTTCCTAAAGATTTACTGTGGAGACATCCTTTTCCCGGCCCGGGACTTGCTGTGCGTATTGTCGGGGAAATTACACAAGAACGCCTCCACATACTCCGAGAGGCAGATGCTGTGTTCGTCGAAGAACTTAAAAAAGCCGGCGAATACGAAAAAATATGGCAGGCATTTGCTGCACTGTTTCCCGTGAAGGTGGTTGGCGTCATGGGCGACGGCCGAACGTACGAATACGTTATAGCTTTGCGGGCGGTTGATTCGGTGGACGGTATGAGTGCTGACTGGCACAAAATTCCGAATGAGCTTTTGGAAAAAATATCGAGCGGGATTATCGGCAAAGTTCGAGGCGTAAACCGGGTACTCTACGATATAACTCAAAAACCCCCGGCTACGATTGAGTACGAGTAATTATTTATTTAAGAAACTACCTGTGCGCAATGCGAGCAGCGTTTTGCAGCGAGTGGAATTTCGCTCAAGCACTCGGGACATTTTTTGGTGGTCGGGTCTGCGGGAGGCTCTTTGCGCGAACGTGCGATAAGCGCGTTCATGGGCGTGATGATGAAAAAGAATACGGCAGCAGCAACAAGAAGAAATGATACAAACGCGTTTACAAAATCCCCGTACATAAATTTGCTTCCGTTTAAAGTAAAGAAAAGCCCGGAGAAGTCGGGGAGCTTCGCGATGGCGGCGATAAGGGGAGTGAGGATATCTTTCACGAGGGCAGCAACCACCGTGCCAAACGCCGCACCGATGACAACGCCGACGCTCAAGTCCACCACATTTCCGCGAAGCAAAAATTGCTTGAATTCTTTTAGCATATTGTTACTTTAATCATACAATTTTATACACTGACGGCAAGAAGGTGAAATAAAAACACCCCGCCAAAATAATAGGCGGCGGGGTGTTCTAGTCCGATGCCGAGCGGGGAAGCTGTTACCTCGTCTTGAAGTTGATGATACTTCCGCGGACAGTGCCGTATGGGTTGCTCGCGACCAGTCGGTAATAATATCGGGTCGCGGAGTCGAGGCCGTTCACGCCTGCGGATACTGCCGTATTTCCGCTGTTTGATGCGGCAACCTGCGTCTGCGTCGTATTTCCGAGGATGTTCCCAAGAAGCGAATCGGTGCCGTACTCAAACCAATAGGTCGTGTCCGCGCCATTCGGATTTATCTGCCCGTTCATCGTTACCGAAGAAGTCGCGATACTCGTTGCAGCCTTGCTGGTAACCGCGGGCACTCCCGGAGCCGCCGGACCGGTGGTGGTGAAGTTCAGAATTGATCCGTTCACCGTGCCGTACTGATTTTGCGCATTCAAGCGGAAATAATATTTGGTGAGCGGTTTCAAACCGGAGAGTGATACCGAGACGTTCAGCGAGCCGGTTCCGGCGCCTGCAGATTGGAAGGCGGTAGTGCTGCCCAAATCCGTTGTCTCGCCGTACTCAAACCAGAACGATGTGTCTGATCCGTTCGGAGTTACCCGCCCGTTCAGATTCGCGGTAGTGCGCGATGCATCCGTTGCCGCGTCGGTGTGCGTGGTTGGCGCAGTGCCTTGCGGCGGCGGATTATTATTTGTGGTGAAGGCGAGTGTATTGCCGTTCACCGTGCCGAATCCGTTACTCGCTACGAGCCGGTAATAATAGAACGTGCTCGCCGAAAGACCGGTGATGTACGCCGGTGCGGATATGGCGATGAAGCCGGATCCGATCGCCTGCGAAGCGGTGTGTCCGCCCAAAGCGGTTGTTGTGCCGTACTCATACCAATAAGAAGTTTGCGCGCCGTTCGGGGTTACCTTGCCCGTCACGACCGCCGTGGAATGTGATACCGCGGTATTTACGTCCGTCGTTACCGTCGGTGCGGCCGGCTGCGGGCTTGGCGGCGGAGTATACGTCTGCGTCCGGTCGGGAAGTGTTGCCTGGGTTGTGGACGTTGCAATCGGATTCTGAGAGGGCACATAACTTTGAACCGCAAAAACAATGCCGATCAAAACTACCGCAGCGACCAAGAGTCCAATAATAAGATTTTTATTCATGTGATAGTTTGTAAGTTTATAGTTTTCCTAACGTCTTTATTTCTATGCGAAACTCGACCTTTCCTTACTTAATCTGACGTTTTGAAGGCTATTTCATTACAAATTAAACAGTCTTTGGATTTCGATAAAAATTTGCTAGGATGGTGCTAATAGCTTTCGAGAGCGTAGCTTACTATGACTATCCAAAATATAGATAAAAATCTGATAGCATTTTTCAGGAAAATTTCCGTGCCGCTCGCGCGCTTTGGCATTTTCGTTATTTTCTTTTGGTTTGGTTTACTCAAGGTGGTGGGGCAAAGCCCGGCGACGCCGCTTGTGCAAAAATTGTTCGAGAGCACGATTCATTTTATGAGTTTTGGGACATTTATCATCGCGTTCGGCTGGCTCGAAGTTGCGATCGGTATTTTGTTTTTAATCAAAGGCGCGGAGAGGATTGTGATCCCGATTTTGTTCCTGCACATGATTACCACGTTCATGCCGCTCTTCTTCCTGCCGCAGGAAACATGGTCCGGCTTTTTGATCCCGACGCTTGAAGGGCAGTACATCATCAAAAATCTCGCGCTCATCGCCGCTGCGGTGGGTATTGCTGCAAATCTAGACCCCATCTCGCAACGCGGCTAGAGACCTGTCTCAAAAAAATAATTAAAGAAAGTATATACTCTTTATTATGAATAAAAATATTATATGGGTGATGATTATAGTGGTAGCGGTGTTGGGCATTGGCGCGTGGACTCTTACAAGAAATTCTGCTGCTCCCTATTCTCCTTCTCCTCAATCTCCTCAAATGGAAGATACGACGAGAGACCGTATGGCCACTACCACTCCAGATTCTTCCGGAGATAATTCCGGACTCAATATGAATATCGGCGTTTCTTCAACGGTTCACGTGTCGAGCGTAAAAGAATTTACGGTTACCGGACAAAATTATTCGTTTACTCCTTCCACACTGACGGTAAATAAGGGCGATACGGTTAAGATCACATTTAAGAACGCCGATGGATTCCACGATTTTCGAATTGACGAGTTTAATGTCGCCACGAATAGAATCAGCGGCGGATCAGAGGAGTCGGTTACATTCGTCGCCGATAAAACGGGCACCTTCGAATATTATTGTTCGGTGGCTAATCACCGGGCGATGGGTATGAAGGGAACGCTTACAGTGAAGTAAAATAAAGGTAACTACAGCTTATGGGGCTAAAAGCGATACTATACTTGGTATCGTTTTTTGGTATTGTTTCGCATTGGCAAAATCCGCTATTGTGGAGTAGAGTACCTTGGTATAATTAAAGCCATGGAACAATCCGAGGCGGTGCAGGAGCTTATAAAAGAATACGCGATATATCTTGAGCACAAGCAGGCGGATCAAAAAGAGACGTCCGAAAAAATTCACGTTGACGAGATTGCGGCAAAAGTCGCCGCATTTTATGAAAAAGTCAGGAATATAATTGACTATCGCGAGGAGCATTTACTGCGGAAGCAGATCATAGACCGGATTTTGCGGCGGAGAATTTTTTTGAAAAATTTCGATAAAAATTTTGCCGAGCCGCTCATAAAGGAGCTTATTCGATCCGGCCACCTGCCAAACGACACCGTCCCGGAAACAAAAATATGGCCGGTGCAGGACATCATAGATAATTTTATCAATCTCGTGGAGCATGGGGTGTTCGCGAACGAAGGCGAGAAGATCGAGGTATCCGAGTGGCTTATCATGATCACCGCATCCGCGATTGAGGAAGAACTTTTTCCTCCGACGAAAGAGCGGATGCTTTCGTCCACGATGTTTGCCGTTATCCGAAGCAATCTTGAAGTGCGAAACGCGGAATTGAGCCAGGAGGAAAAAGACATTCAGCTGTTTATCGCGGTTCAGAGAGCTTTGTTCCGTCCCGACATTGATCAGTTGCAGTACCGGTTGCTGAAGTTCATGCACCCGCGATGGGGGACAAAGAATATGGAAGCGCCCCACGGACTCATTGATATGAAGCGGAGCATCCTCGCGTTTCTTAAAAACCCGATTGGCCGGTCTTTCTTCCGGCTTTGTAACCGGCAGAAAATCGTGTTTTTGCTTTTGGGCGATCTTGTTTCGAGCGGAACTCCGGTAACCGAAAATTTTGAAGGGCTGCTCAAGTCCGCATATCAGGACCGGTACAAAAAAGAGAAAGCCCAGTTTCGGAGGTTGGCGTTTTTCAGCGTCATTTCATTTTTTATTTCCAAAGTTGTTGTCGCGCTTGCGATTGAAATACCACTCGATGCGCATTTTTCCCACGCGTTTTCTCTGCGAACCATCGTCATGAGCATTGCGCTGCCTCCGCTTTTGATGCTGTGCATTATTCTCTTCATCAAGCTTCCGTCGAAACAAAATTATTATCTTGTCGCGAGTGAAGTGAAAAATGTTGTTTTTCCGACAGAGCCAAGAAAATATGTTGTCACCATTCCGAAGAAGCGGGGATTTGCGGGAGAGTTGTTCGTCCGCGCCGCGCATTTCATAACTCTTATAGTAGTCATCTATATGTTGACAAAAGGTCTTTTGCTGCTCGACTTCAGCGTCGCAAGCATTGTTATTTTCCTGCTCTTTACGTCAATGGTTATCGCGACTGGTGTTCGGATAAATAATCGGGCGAAGGATATGAACCTCATGAAGGAAAAAGCGACAATGTTGAATTTTATTGGCGATCTTATTGCTATCCCCTTTATGACAATCGGAAAATGGGCAATCGCAGGGCTTGGAAAATTCAATATACTTATCATCGCGTTTAATTTTTTGATCGAACTCCCGTTTCAGCTCTTCATCGAATTCCTCGAAAACTTCCGCGGATTTATCAAAGCAAAAAAAGAAGAAGTAGACTAAGAAGTACTTTCATATGGCCGAAAAAGATTATATTGCTTCAACGCAGAGAATTGAAAATTTTAGCGATGCGGTAACTGCTATCGTGATGACGCTTCTTATCTTGGAACTCAAAGTTCCCAATCTCTCCGACATATCGAGCGGAGCGGTTTTTGCTTCGCTCGGCGGCCTTGCACCGAAATTTATCAGTTTTCTGATCAGCTTCGTCACTATCGCGATTTTTTGGGTGAATCATCATCATTTTTTCCACGAAATAAAATATTCGAACAAATGGCTGTTGTGGTACAACAATCACATTCTCTTTTGGCTCGCGGTCATTCCGTTCGTAACGGCTTTCATAGGTGATTATCCGGCTGCCCCTGTCGTTGTCGCGCTCTATGGATTCGTGCTTTTTATGGCGGCGCTCGCATTTACTCTCATGGGCCATTACGCGTTTTTCGGGAGCAAGCTTATTCCGCACGAAACCGTTCCTATGGAAGTCCGGAAAAGCGAATTTAAGCGGAGTCTTGTCGGCGTTGTGCTCTATGGAAGTTCCATACTTCTGGCGTTTGCATCCGTCTATATTTCCCTTGCCATATTTATTTTCCTCCCGATTTTTTATTTTATGCCTCGGCACATCGCCGATCATCACTAGCCTTGGCTCGAATATCGCCTGAAAATGATATACTTTTCCTAAAGAAGGATTGCATATACATTTTAAATGAAAGTAGCACTTGTGGGGCCGATCGTAAAAGATAAAATAACCGTTGATCGCGTGACGTCTGTTCAGGTTGGCGGTATTCCGTACTATGAAGGTGTGGCACTTAAAAATCTTGGCACGGATGTTACCGTCTTTGGCACATATGCTTTTTCCGATGATACATGGGTGCGTAAGAATTTCAAAAATATTGAAGTAGTGCATATCCCCGCAGAGCGGACGATTGAGTTTGAGCGCGTGTATTCGAGCATGAACCCAGATGCGTGCATATCAGTCGAAGCGCGGTACGCGAAAAACAGAATTGATCCGATGGCGGAACTCATCGGCCGGCTGAATTCATTCGACTATGTTATCTTCGGCCCGCTTTTTTACGATAATATTTCACCGCTCGTTTTTGCCTCCGTTCCGAAAGAAAAATCCGTACTCGGAAACTTCGGCATGTTTAACTATCCGCAGGCCGAAGGGTCGGAATGGAGAAATCCCGAAAATCTTGTGCACGTTATGCCACATCTTTCGTATGTCTTTCTTGATGACCGCGAGGTTCGATTCGCCGCCAAAAAAAAGACGGTGAATGAAGCGGTGCATTTTTTACAAAGCAAAACTGACGCGGTGATTATTGTCACATTCGGCTCAAAAGGATCAACTATTTTTTCGGGTGGTAAAAGGTATAGCGTCCCCGCGTTTACGCCGGAGAAAATCAGCGACCCTACCGGTGCGGGGGATACGTACGCCGCCGCGTTCATCCGTGCCATTAATGTATATAACGACCCGGTATCGGTCGGTTCATTTGCAGCGATGGTGGCGACGATGAAGATCGAACGATATGGCGCATTTGCCGGAAATATGCAGGATGTTCTCGCCCGTCTTGCCGCCGCAGGAGTTTTGCTAAAATAGTTCTGTCATTCCCATATTCTTTTTTTCTGTCATCCTCGGGCTCCCGCCCGCCTGAAGCGTTCGGGCGGGTGCCCCGGGGATCCAGATCTCGTGAAACTGGATTCCCACCTGCCCGCTTCGCGCGCCGTTGGCCAGAGCCTTGGCGACGTGCCACCGGAACTTCAGCGAGGCGAGCGCGGGGAACGACACTCAATATAAAATCTTTTTCTTGACCAACCATCCCCATCAGCAGTATTGTATGTGCAGTTCGTCGAAAACCGAAGAACAATAACCTCAACCGAAAGAAAAGACAGATATGACCGAAAGACTTGAACAAGCAAGACAGAAACTCACATTTGCCCTCGACATTTCCGACTGGGATGAAGCGTACGAAATGGCGCGCCTTGTCGCTCCCCATGTTGGCAGGATAAAGCTCGGCCCGGTCCTCCTCGACAACATCGGCGTGCCGCAGGTAATCAAAGCCATGCACCAGGCAGGCATCGACAACCTATTCATTGACTTGAAGTATCACAATACTGCGAATGTCGTGGAAAAAGTGGTTTACAACCTGACGCTCAAGAACGTGGGCATGATCAATGTTCACTGTGCCGGGGGCATCCCGATGATGCAGGCCGCAAAAAAGGGAGCCCGAACCGCCCTCGTGGATAGTATGGGGAAAGTTCAAGCTCCGCTCGTGATCGGCGTTACGATTCTGACGACGCTCGATTACGACGACTTAATGGAAGTGGGCATCACCCCGAAATTGGAACTGGCCGAGCATAAAAAATTATTGATGGAAGACCTGGTCGTCTCGCTCGCCCGGGCCGCAGAAAAAGCGGGCTTGGACGGCGTGGTGGCTTCGACGCAAGAAGCTCCCCTCATCCGGCAAAAATGTCTCGCCGGTTTTCGGATCGTAACGCCCGGCATCCGGCCCGCAGGTGCAGAAGCCGGAGATCAAAAGCGGCTCGACACTCCCGCGAATGCGATCAAAGCCGGCGCCGATGAGCTCGTCGTCGGAAAGCCGATTTACGGCGATCCCGATCCGGCTAAGGCGGCGCAAAACATCGTCGCCGAAATTGCCGACGCACTTGCGCCTCTGCCGTGCCCAAGCTCTGGTCTCACCGTGTAAAAAAACCGAATCGAAAGGAAAATATGAAATGTTCTTATTGTAGCGGCGAAGGCACCGTGTTCATCGTGGATCGATGGGCGCAGGGCCAGAGCTACGGCCCGGAAGCGGAAGGACATCGCGAAATGTGTCCGCGGTGCGGCGGCACGGGAGAAATTCCCGGTCCGCTAACCACAGCAGCCAAACCGAAACTCGAAACCCAAACCGAATAGAAAGAAAACACAAAGTATGAATGAAACACATATAAAAGAAATTCTCGCTCGTCACGACGCAGTGCTCGTCAATAGCCACTTCGTCTATACGTCCGGCAAGCACGGCAGCGCGTATGTCGATAAAGATGCAGTGAGTCCCCATAGCTTCGATCTGAATGGACTCTGTTTTGCTATCGCACGCCACTTCGAGTACGACCGTATTGAAGTGGTGGTTGCTCCTGCTGTGGGCGCGATCGCTCTTTGCCAGCACACGGCTCTTCATCTGTCGGAACTTAGGGAAGAACTGCCGGGCGGGGCATCGCGGGAAGTCCTCGCCCTGTACGCGGAGCGGGAAGAGATCTTGCTCGCCACAAAGGGGATAGCGACTACACTCCTCAATAAGGGAAACTTTTTCGAGCAAACGGACGTACGCCATACGCTCAAGGAAAAAGATGAACTGGTTGTCAAAACCGACAAGTTCATTTTCAAGCGCGGGTATGGCAAGCTTGTGAAAGGGAAGCGGGTGCTGGTGGTCGAAGACATTTTGAACACCGGCGGCTCGGCAGACAGGGTTGTGAAGTGTGTTCGCGAAGCAGGCGGCGAGGTTGTCGGCCTCGGAGCCATCTGCAATCGCGGCGGAGTGTCGGCAGAGCAGCTCGGCGTACCGAAACTCTTCGCGCTACTGAATGTCTCGCTCGATGCCTACGAGCCGGAAAAATGTCCGCTCTGCAAAGCCGGTGTTCCCATCAATGAAGAGGTTGGCCATGGAAAGGATTTCATGGCGTCGAAGCGTGCATCCGCTCCGACGGATCAAATAGGATGTGCAGCCGACGATTAAGCGCCGGTTTAGTCGGCAAAAAAACAAAAAGGGCCTGGTACTCGTAAGAGTCCAGGCCTTTTGATTTTTTATAGTTCCGAGTGTCGGCATTACTCGCCGAAAGGTTTTGCTTTTGCGAGCATGCTCTTTGTCGCCTCTTCGATTGGCGGAGCCGCTCTATTGAGCTCGGCCTTTTCTTTTTCGGTGAGCGGCTTATCGTCCGCTTCGTCGTAAGACACCTTCGCTTCCGCGAACGCCCGGTCAATGTCGAAGAGCATCGCCTCCACGTCGCCGCACACCGCGTAGCGGATGTATGGATGGAAGTGCACGCCCACCACTCCAGTCCTCTCGATCATCAAGAGATTGAAGTGGCGCGCATCTTGGATTTTTTCTCCAAACGCGCGCGTGGGCGCTATCCACAAGCTGAAGAATCCGGCTTGCGGTGTCACTGCGAGGCGCATGCCGTGCGCTCCAAGCCGGTTCACAAGAAGGGCGAGCCGCAGCTCATACTTCTTACGCACTTTTTCAATGCTCGTGCGGTCGTTTTCAAACGCATGGAGCACGCCGGCCGCAAGCGGCGCGGCGAGCCCGCTGTCGGTGTTGCCTTTGATCCGCGCGATGTCGCCAATGAAGTCGGGCGACCCGGCCATGGCGCCAATGCGCCAGCCGGTGAAGTTACCCGCCTTTGAAGCAGAGAATGCCTCGGCCCATGAGAGGCCGGGGAATTCCAGGGCAATGTCCGTGAGCGTTCTGTGCTCCGGTGTGTGCGTCAAGATGGAATAGGCCGCGTCGTTGAAGATGCGAACGTTTTCACGCCTGCAAAAATGGCAGAGTCGCCGGAGCCACTCGGCACTCGCTACCTGTCCGCTCGGATTGTGCGGATAGTTCATCATGACGACCTCTCCTCGAGCTTTGATCCCCGGAAGCAAACTCGCCGGATTGAACCGGAAGTTGTTTTCGGGATTGAGCTCAATCCTATGCTGAAGCACCGATTGATTCAGATAGCCGCACCAATCGCTCGGCGTAGGATATCCGGGCTTTGTCGTTGTGCATACGCTGATCACGCGTCGATTTTCCTCGGACGCCCCGCACGCAAGCGGGATGAGTCCAAGCATCGGCTTGATGCCGGGGATCGGGAGAAAATCAACCTCGATCCCTTCCCGGAGGTAGTTGATGTTCGTCTTGAGATGGCATTCCACAAACCGCCGGGCGAAACCGGGAACGCCATCGCTCCCGTTGTCCTGGTAGCTGTGCATCGTCTCCGAGTTTGAGAGGATCGCATGCGCGGCCGCTTTTTGCGCCGAGTGAAGAGCGGATCCCGACGGCTGTCCGATCGAGAGTTTGTAGAGCTTTTTCCCGGCAGCTTCCGCTTTCGCACACACCGCTTTGATTTCCTGAAAGAGATTTCCTCCTCCGGGCTTGAGCCATGATGTATTCGTTTCGTTCATATCTATTTTTCTTTCTATCATTTCTGTGTTCGCCTCGCTTTAAGCGAGGACGGTTTGTTTTCTTTTCTGTCGTTTCTTGGTTTCTGTCGTTGATGGTCCGTTTTCCCATGTATTCGGTACGAATTTAAGGGTGGCAAACAAGTCTTCAATCGTTTCCGCCCGCCGGATAAGTTCCACGCTGCTGTCCGGTTTGAGCAAGAGCTCTTGCGGACGCAGCCGGCCGTTGTAGTTGAAGCCCATAGCCGAGCCATGTGCGCCGGTGTCGTGCACGACGATAAGGTCGCCGTCTATTTCGCCATGCAAAATATCCGGAAGCAAACGGGGTTCGTTTACGGGCGTAAGCCGATCGCAGTTTTCGCAGATCGAACCGACGATATGTACTCGTTTGGCGGGCCTGCGAGCTTCCTGACCAGTTCTGTCATCCACCACGCTTATGTGGTGATACGCGCCGTACATCGCAGGCCGCATTAAGGCCGGCATGCCAGTATCAACGCCCACATATTTTTCGTAGATGTCTTTCCGATTGATTGCGCGGCAGACAAGCGCTCCGTGCGGACCGGTCATGAATCTGCCGGACTCCATGTAGAGCGCCGGCGCAAAGAATCTGCGACTTTTAAACTGCCGAAAAAGTTTCTCAACTTCTCGGCTCATTGCTTCGAGGTTGAACGGTTTGTCCGTCGGCCGGTAGGGAATTCCGATCCCGCCGCCGATGTTGATAAAGGCGAGCCGAATAGCAAGCTTTCGATCAAGCATCTCTGTGATTTCGAGTAGGGATCGGGCGGTTTCAACCATATATCGATAGTTCCGCTCATTCGAGCAGACCATCGTGTGTAGACCGAATATTTCGGCGCCGAGTTCTTTCGCTTTACGGTATGCAGGCACAAGCTGGGCATGTGTGATGCCGAATTTTTGCTTCTTGGGATCGCCGATGATGGCGTTTCCTGTCCGGCGCGGGCCCGGATTGTATCGGAAGCAAATCGTCTCGGGAAGTCTTGAGCCAAACTTCTCAATGAGATTTAGGTCATCCAGGTTAATGAGGGCTGCTTTACCTACATAAATCGCCTCCTTGAATTCTTGGACAGTCGTGTTGTTCGAGGTAAACATGATTCCGTGCCGGTGATTTATTTGGCGTGCAAGCCGCAGTTCTGGAATGGAACTGCAGTCAAAGCCGAAGTTCATGTCATCCATAATGTTGAGAATCGCGGGATTCGGCAGTGCCTTCACGGCAAAGAATTCCTGAAAGCCATACTTGGTTGCCCAGGCGAACGTGTCTTTGAGCCGTTCTCCAGTTTCTCGTATTCCCGTTTCGTCGTAAATGTGGAAAGGCGTTCCGAACCGTTCCGCAAGCTGCGGAAGCAGTGGAAATAACCTCTCTTTGAAGTCGGTGGTCATTGGCATAGTGTTTCTTTCGTTTCTATCGCTGCGGTTGTTCAATTGTTTCAATCTTTGATTGAGGAACTTCAAGAGTTCCAATGTCAAAGAGCTTGCTACTGTTGTATAGGAATTGGGGGCTTTGGTCAAGAAAATATTGGCTCCATCGCTTCGGCCTTGTGTTGTATAAAAGTTTCGACCCCCGAGGAATTTTTCCTGGGGGTCGTGTGTTTTATTGCTTATAGAGCGTGTGGCCGGGTACCGAGCACGTCGGATTTTCCGCCAATGCCCCAAGGGAATACCAGCCGCCGGCAGGGCAAACCGGCTTTACATCGATGAGCTTATTCGGACCAAAGAGATCGGAGTCGGCTGGAATACTGCTCCCGCTCCGGTGCGCACCGTCGAGCGAAAACTCGACATCAGATGATTTTCGATTGAAGCCTGGCGGCGGCTGAATCATCCACACCTCCTTGGCTCTCCGAATCTGCTTGAGGTTTTCGATGCAAATATTCTTCTGCTGCAAGGCAAGTGCCGCCGCCCGAGAAGCAGCAGTTCGAGAAGCAGAGATTAAAGCCCCCATGATGATCGCGGAAATGAGAACAAAGGGCATAATAAGAAGCATGAGATTGTAGGTGCGGACGGATTTTACGGATATTCGGTTTGTGTTCATATTTCAAATGTTGGGTGATTTCAAGTTGTCCAAATACAGAAATTGCATTCGGATTCGCTGTTAATTTGATAACATAAAAAATAAAACTCGTCAACTTTGAATTTTTTCCGCCTCCCATATATACTCTGTTAGTCGTTTTCAGCTATTAGCCATTCGCTATTTAGCTATACGCAAAAAAATTCCATGTTGTCCTACACCGATCTAAAAAAAGGCGTGCTCTTCATCCTGGATGGCGATCCATACGAAGTGCTTGAAATGCACTTTTTACGCATGCAGCAGCGAAAAGCAGTCGTGCAGACTAAAATCCGAAACCAGATTACCGGAAAAATTTTGGACCGGAATTTTCAGGGCAGTGACAATTTCGAGGAGGCCGAAATCGAAAAGAAAGATGCGATGTTTATTTATAGTCATCGCGACGAGTATTGGTTCACCGACGAGAAGAATCCAAAAAATCGCTTTGCGATCAAGGCGGAGGTAATCGGCGATGCCCGCCAGTTTTTGAAGCCGAATACGAAGGTAGGAACTATGCTCTTTAAGGATAAAATTATTAAAGTGATACTGCCGGTGAAAATTGATTTCAAAGTTATCGAAGCGCCGCCATCCATAAAGGGCAACACCGCGCAGGGAGGAGATAAAGTAGTGACAATCGAGGGAGGCGGGAAAGTTTCAACGCCGCTCTTCATCAACGAAGGCGACATCATAAAGATAAATACAGAAACGGGAAATTATGTTGAGCGGGTAGATAAGCGCTAGGGGAGTGCACCAGAAGGCATAAAGTTTTTGGAGACTTGCGGAACACGGCGGTGTGAGCAGGAGGAGTTTTTCCAGCAGGAAAAACATCCGTGCTCCAAAAACTTTATGCCTTCTGGCGCAAGTTTTGGACAGAGGAAGTGGAGAGCGCTTCGCACTGATGGGATATCGCGTCTTTTATTTTGTTTGGCGTAGGAATATTTTTTATCACAAATTCGTCCGTGGTTCCCGCTGTTTGTATATAAATGTTTCCGAAGTCCATGGTTGTGGCAAGGAAGCCGAGGACTTCCACGCGCATGTCCTGGATGTTTTCAAGCCGCGTTTCGGAAATGTCCCGAGCAAACAGGCCGAGCTGATCAATGTCGAGTATCCGCTTGTTGGTGATGATAAAAACGTTCAGATAATAATTCGTCCAGCGGACAAAAAATACGATCCACAGCACAAGCGCCCAGGTAAAAGCAAAAAAGAGAACGGGCGCCTGATAGGAGCCGACGATACTTTTTGCTTCTTGAGGCAGAAACTCTTTAAATATGAATATAAAAAAGAAGGGAGCAATCGCGGCAAAGAAAAGCAACACACCCTGCAGGGCAATCGGCATCCAGAATGATCTCCGCTCGAGTATTATGTGTTCGTCTGGATAAAGTGAAATCATAGGAATAACGGGAGTATAAAGATTGTGATTGCGACGAGGAGGATTGCGGAAACGCCGAAATAAATCCGGCGTACTTTTGAAAGCCGCTGCGAGTCAATTCCGTATTCTTTCCAGTGATAATTTAAAACCACGCTCACAACGCCAAAAAATATAAGCACGCCGAGAAATACAAGAAGCATCGTCGGCTTCAAGGCTTGAGAGAGCATTTCTTGATTGGAAAGTATATTTTGCATTATTTCTTTTCTCGCGACGCCGGGCAATCTTAAGATTTCTTTTCAAGGAGACGGACAAGAAGCATCACGCTCGCTCCCGCCGCGCCTTTCGCAAGATATTCGCCGTCAATCGTTGTCATGCGGGGAGCGATATCGATATGCACCCACGGAATTTCTTTTTGTTTTGACTTCATCTCCGCCTCGGAATTTTTTATAAATTGCCAAAGAAACATGGCGCCTCCAATCGCACCCCCATATCTCGTTTTCTCGGCATTTGCCAAGTCTGCGAATGTGCCTCTAATTTCTTCTTCATAATCAACGGAAAGTGGAAGCGGCCAGACTTTGTCCCCTGTTTTTTCTCCAATAGCACGGAGAAGTTCCTCTAGCCTCCGGTTGTTGGAAAACAAAGCAGAATATCGCTGGCCGAGTGCCACCACCGCAGCTCCCGTAAGTGTCGCTATGTCAATCACGACTGATGGGCCGAATTTTTTTGCATATGAAAGTGCATCAGCGAGAATAAGTCTTCCTTCTGCGTCTGTGTTTAGCACCTCAACTGTTTTTCCCGACATAGTTTTAAGCACATCGCCGGGGCGGTAACTTGAGCCGGAGGGCATGTTTTCAGCTGCAGGCACGAGTGCCACAATATTTTTCTTGAGTTTCAGGCGCGCCGCAGCTCGGAGAGCGTGTATCACCGCCGCTCCGCCCGACATATCCATATGCATTTCATAAATATAGTTCGATGGCTTGAGGTTGAGTCCGCCCGTATCGAATGTTACTCCCTTACCGACAAGCACGATCGGCTTTTGGGACTTCGGCCCCTTCATATATTCGAGAATGATGAACCTCGGCGGCTCCACCGATCCCTTCGAAACGCCAATCACTCCGCCCATGCCGAGTTCCTGTATTTTCTTTTCGTCGAGTATCGTTGATTTGATGCCAAGATCTTTTGTGCATTCGAGGGCGTGTACAGCGAGCACGCGGGGAGTCATGTCTCCTCCCGGCATGTTCGCGAGCTCCCGGCAATTATTTACTTCTTCGCCGATGATGATTCCGGCATTTAGCCCTTCGCGTATGTCTTTATTGATTTTTTTGGAGACGGCATGGATCTCTTCGACGAAATTAAACCCTTGTTCCGGCGGGGTTTTATATTTTATAAATTCGAAATTTGCGAGAAGCGCATTAGCCGCTACGGATTCAAAAAGTTCGCGGGTCGCCGTCGGACTCTTTTGCGGTTCCGCCCAGAAAGCGAATTTCTTGATTCGTTCTCGTTTTGCGGTCTGTACGGCAATCCGCGTGGCAAGCCCGGCTTTAAAAGGTGAAAAATCTTTTTTCTTTCCGAGTCCGATGGCAAAAATTTTCCGTCCCGCCGGCAGTACGAAAATTTTCACTTCTTTTTCTTTTGGCTTGATGTCGCCTGCAATGCCACGAATATATTCCCGCTCTGGATCTTCCAGGAACTTAAAAATCGGATGTTTTTCTGCTTTTTCTCCGTCAAAAATAAAGACGGCAAGTGCTATATTCTTCGGCTCCGGCTTTACTACAAGTGTGATTTTAGTATTCATGCTATGTGTATAGACAATGTTTGCTTCTATGATATAGTACAGCGAGCAGAAAGACAATAACCGTCATTTGAAAACTTATTTAAGTGACACAACCGCGGAGCGTATATGGATAAAGATTACAAGAAGGAATTGGCTGAAATTGACGCGCAAATCGAGAAAATGAACAGGCGACTCGAAAAAAAAGATAGAGGAAGGGAGTTTCGAGAAACCATCGCGGAAATGCAAAAGGCGTGCGAGGAGGCAACTCCTCAAGAGCAAATGCAAGCTCTTCGGGAAACGGAGGGATCAGTGAATGCGCAGGGCTTGAGCGTGAAAGAAATTTTGGATCAGGTGAACGCTGCGCAGGATCTGTTCAGAAAAAATCGTTAGAGAAAACTAATTAACTCGCGGGTGGTGCATCGTCATCACCCGTCGTTTTGTTTTCTGATTCTGTGTCGTTGCCCTCCCGCGAGAGTTCGTTTAAGTGTGTAGCAAGCTCGTCTGGGGAACAGATGGTTTTGCGTGTCGCTTTCGATGCGAAAATATCGGCGTGTGTGCAGAATATGGGGTTTTCAAATGAGCTCAAACTCGTTATGATACCGACGTGAAGATACAGCTAAAAAACAAAAAAATAAAAGCTTCCCCTGACTCGTCCCGAATAGTATCGAGGGAGCGAAGTCGAAAGGTGTTTGTCGCGATGTCGGGGGGCGTTGATTCGTCCGTTGCGGCATTGCTCTTAAAAAACGACGGATATGATGTCGTCGGTGTTTTTATGCGCTGTTTTAATGTTGACGGTTGCCAGGATCGCGATGCCGAAGACGCCCGCCGTGTCGCCGAGAAGCTCACAATACCTTTCTATGTCTGGGACTTTGAAGAAGAATATAAAAAGCGGGTGGTGAAGTATATGGTGGACGGCTATCGCGCGGGGATAACCCCGAATCCGGACGTTATGTGCAATAAGGAGATTAAATTCGGTTTATTTTTTGACCAGGCGAGGTGCGCTGGAGCGGATTTTGTGGCGACGGGGCATTATGTGAAATTAGCATATGGCAAAGGGAATATGACAAATAGCGAAGAAGTAGGAATTAGAAAGCCATTAGCCATTCGCTATAAGCTATTAGCTGCGATTGATCCAAATAAGGATCAAAGCTACTTCCTCTGGACGCTGACGCAAAAACAATTGGCGCATTGCCTCTTTCCGATAGGTGGTTATATAAAGCCGGGCGTGCGCAAAATTGCAAAGAAAGCAGGATTGCCAACAGCGGACAAAAAAGATTCACAGGGCATTTGTTTTTTGGGACAGGTTTCTATTGCGGATTTTCTGAAGTCCTATATTAAGCCGAAGCGCGGAGATATTTTGTCTGCTTCCGGTGAAAAAATGGGCGAGCACACAGGCGCATATTTTTATACCATCGGGCAGAGGCATTTGGGAGTAAATCTCAAATCTCAAAAATCAAATCTCAAAAATAAAAAAAATTTGGACAAAAAACCGTTTTATGTATCCGAAAAAAATGTGCAGACAAACACGCTCGTGATGGCGGAAGGAGAAAACAATAAAGCGTTATACAAAAAAGAGGTCAAACTAGTGAATGTAAATTTTTTAAATCCTGCCATAAGTCATAAGCCACTCACAAAAGTCTACGCCCGCGTAAGATACCGCCAGCCGCTTGGTGAAGCTCGACTCGTTATCGGCCACAAGTCCAAAATAAAACTGGTTTTTAAAAAGCCGCAGAAATTTATTGCCCCGGGCCAGTCGGCAGTATGGTATTCGAAAAGTGGAGAGATGCTCGGCGGTGGAGTAATCATATAAGCTATTTACCCCTTCCGACTTTTCGTGCTATGACTGTCTGTAGCTCATTGGTATGTGGGCATATGGACAAAACCCAGAAAGAAAAAGGAAGCTTATGAAACAGAGCGGAACAAATAGAAAGCCGCGTCTTGGATGCGCGGCGTTGGTTGAAAAGAGCACTGAAATGCTCTTGGGGAAGAGGAAAAAGAAACCAAATCGAGGCAAGTGGGTATTGCCGGGCGGTGGGGTAAACTTCGGGGAATCTCTCAAAAAAACGATACAGCGGGAGTTGCTCGAGGAGGCGGGGATACGCGTCCGCTTCAACGGCGTGGCGGCGGTTCGCGAGCTCATCAAGTTGCCGGACGAGCATAGGGTGATCGTGTTCGTGTACGCGACACACGTATCAGGAAAACCGGTTGCCGCAAGCGACCTGTCTGAGGTTCGGTATTTCACTCCTGCCGAGATCAGAAAACTTCGCGATGACGGCCAATTGTCGTCTTTGGCCGAAAAGGTTTTGGAGGAGGAAAAGTTCCTGTGAGAGAGTAACACATAGCAATCAACGCGCGCCGCACAAACGGCGCGCGATTACTTTTGGAGATACTTTTTTAAAAATCAAAGGCCCGCTTTTAGTAAGCAGGCCTCGATTGTGTTTTTGCTCGGCGACCCTGAGTTTTGTCGAATGGGTCAGGATTGTTGGTTTCCGTCACGCGGAGTGCAGTTTAACCGTTGCTATGCTCCATATGAGCGTTGTGCAGATTATGGGTGGCGCAAAATTTCCCGCCGTCCACAGCTTGCGGCTGCAGTACCATCCCGGCTGAACTGTGCCGAGAAAAACATGCACGGTGAGAATCGCTGATACTGTAAGCACCGTCGCCTCAGGCATGGGCGAAAAAATGTAGACAATGATTATCGCAAGCTGGGCTGTCATATAACCAACATGAAGCCAGCCGGCTTCGCTCATGTTCTTGTGCCATGATCCGCTCTGATACGAAGGGAAGATGTGGCATGTTGTATTTGTTTTGCTCATCGCTCCTTCCCATGTGGCATGAATAGCCAGTGTGACGATTAAGGAGATCGCGAGTCCCCACAAGAGGAGTCCATATGTCTTGATATAGGGTGACACAAGCCCGTTCACTATTGAGAGGAGAAAAAAATCTCCATGCATTCCGCCGTGATGGAGAAAATCCATCGTTAGCTGGCGATTTTTGAAAGTGTCTTCGCCTGCGGAGACAAGTGCCGAGAAGGCAACGAAGGCAAGGGTGAATCCAAATGCGTAAAAATCAAACTGCATAACTAACTTCCCTTTCTGTGTTGGTTGTTTACTATCCGTATTTACTTTTTAATCCGATCCGAAACTAGAAACACGTTAGCATAAAATTATATTTGTGTCAAACTTTGAACTTGACAAAATGCCCATTTTTATGATACAAAGAATTGTCATTGAACAGTAGTAGATGACGCCTAAATTACGGCAAGGCACACATGTAAATGCCGAGGTTGTCTCCAGTCGGAGCGGCCGATCGTTCGTTTAAAAAAAGAGCAGTAGCTCTTAGAAAGATCAGACATGAAAGCAATGAAGCAGTACCTGTCCGCCCGGTCAAGCATCGGAACGGTCACTCTCTACGTGAACAGCGTGCACGCGGGTCAGAGACTCGAGTTCATCGGGTCCTCGCTTCCGGCAAGCGCAAATGCCGGAGACTGCGGGCTCCAATCCCTTTCTCTTGCGCTTCCAATGGATGTGGATGCGAAAAGTGTTCCTCAAAAGGAAGATGAAACAGAGGTGGTGGCCTTTGCCACCCAGTTCCTCGCGTGCGACGGCACGCCGATTGTTCGGCTCGCGGGAATATTCGAGGTTACGTATGATGAGAAAGGCGTTCATGTGGAGCTCGAAAAACCCTTCGCGCCACGGCCGGATCGCCTCGGGCAAGTCCGGTTCGACGGCAACATTCCCTACTTGTGTGTTCGAGTAGGGGAGGAATGGTACACAAGCCGTCCATCGGCCCATCTTCCGGATGCTCGCGTCGTTCGGGATGCGAACATTCTTTGCCGGTATCTTGCCGGCAAAGATCATCCGGATTCGGTGAAGTCTGCAGTGGAGCCTAAAGTATGGCTTCCGGGCGAGCGTCCGATGTTCAAGCAGATGATCGACTCGATTTGGGTCTACCCTCCACTCATAATTGGGCAATCCATCCCACCGCTTTCGTTTGCCACGAAATGTGAAGTGGGGCCGATTTGGCAGACATCCGAGAATGATCCCTTCTTCACCAGGTTCTATCATGATGAGAGAATGGGGGCGACGCTTCGGATAGCAATATGGAACCCGGAGCATCGGGTTTGGACGGACCAACCGGATTAAACCGGCACAACAATGGGTCGCGCGTCACACAAAGTGACGCGCGATTTCATTTTTAAAAGACCTTAGGTAGAATTTAGAAACTATGAATGAGGCGTACGACATGATAATTGTGGGAGCCGGCCCGGCCGCATGGTCGGCGGCAACGTTTTTGGTGCGTGCCGGAGTTAAAACACTTGTCATCGGCCTTGACGAGCAGAGTGGACTTGCCGACGCATCAGACGTAAAAAATTATCCGGGATTCCCCGACGGAATTCACGGACGTGTACTTCTTGATAATTTTATCGAGCAGGGAAAAAAGCAGGGGGCTGAATTCGTACACGAAGAAGTGGTGCATACGGAGAAACGTGACGATGGAACATTTCTTGTCCGCACCGCGTCACGCAAAGAATTTTTCGGAAAAAATCTTATTCTCGCGCATGGTGCAAACTATATCAAGGCGAATCTTCCGGGCGAAAAAGAATATGTGGGCAAAGGTGTTCATTACTGTGCGCTCTGCGACGGGCCGCTCTATAAGAATAAAAATATCGTTGTGCTCGGCAATGGCAATCTTGCTGCCGAGGAAGCAGCAGAGCTCTCTGTATACGCAAAAAGCGTAAGAATTGTTTCTCATAGCCCGCAGGTAAATTTTTCTCCGGAATATGCCGCGATTCTCAAAGAAAAAAATATCGCGGTGCTCACACGCCGTGTGAAAAAGATTTCCGGGGATATTGAAAAAGCAAGTTCAATTACACTAGAAGACGGAAGCGAGCTAGTATTTGACGCACTGTTTGTTTCGCTCGGCGTTGCGTCGTCGCAGATGTTTTCACAAAAGCTTGGGTTGGAAGTGAATGGCGACTTTATAAAAGCTGACGAAAATATGCGGACAAGCATGCCCGGCGTGTGGGCAGTCGGCATGGCGCGCGGGGGAGTGAATCAAATTGCCAAATCCGTCGGCGACGGAGCAGTTGCTGCGGTGGATGCGATAAAGAAAATTAAAGGTCTGCCGATGTATACGGATCAGACGTAGGGAAATGTAAAATGAATTTCCTAATGTCATCCTAGCAAAAGAGGGGATCCAGGTTAAGAAATCTGGATTCCCGCCTCCGCGGGAATGACAAAAGCATAATTTTCCATTTTGAGATTTAAACTTTACACTTATTACTGTGCTTATCATTTTCACCGGCGACGGTAAAGGAAAAACAACTGCATCACTTGGGCAGGCGGTTCGCGCGGTCGGCCGCGGGAAAAATGTTTTAATGATTCAGTTTATTAAAGGTCCGTGGCAATCCGGCGAAGATTTTGTGGAGATGAAGCGGCACTCCGATCCAGCGACGAGCTCGGGGCAAGCGGCAAAGGGCAGCTTCGAACTCAAAAAAATGGGACTTGGGTTTGTGGGAATTCTGGGCGATCAACTTCCAAAAGATGAGCACGCGAAAGCGGCGAAAAAAGCGTTGGAGTATTTCAAAGAAGAATTGCCGAAGCGCGATCTTGTGATTTTGGACGAAGTGAATGTGGCGGTGTCGCTTGGATTAATATCTACCGCAGAGGTGCTCGAAGAAATAAAAAATCTTCCAAAAGAAAAATTGGTTATCATGACCGGCCGCGGCGCGCCCCAAGAATTTATCGCTGCCGCCGATTTGGTAACAGAAATGAAAGACGTAAAGCATCCCTTCTGGGACGGCAAGCTTGGCAAAGTGGGAGTGGAGTTTTGATATTGACGCGAAAATGCCGCTTTATTAGAATAAGAAGTGCCTAGGGATTGAGTCCCCGAAGCAATAATCAGTGGCTGGCTGCGGGAAACCTCAGCCAGCTTTCCATTTTTTGCGGAAATAAATTTTTTGGCTTATACTTTCATATATTTATATATTTATATGCGCATATTCGTTGAAGAAATTCTTAAACACGAAAGCAAAGAGGTCGAGCTCGCCGGCTGGGTGCATGCGCGGCGTGATCACGGCAAACTTATTTTTATTGACCTGCGCGATCGTACCGGCATCGTGCAGGTGGTTTTGACTTCCAAAATCCCGGGTGCGAATGATCTCCGCCTCGAATATCTCGTCCGAATAAAAGGCGCTGTGCAAAAGCGCCCGCCCGCGATGGTAAACGACAAAGTGCCGACAGGCAAACACGAAGTGGGCGCAAGCTCGCTCGAGATACTTTCCGCCGCCGAAGCACTTCCGATATCCGTTGATTCGGACGGGCTTGAGATTAATGAAGAAGTGCGGCTCAAGTATCGCTATCTCGATATCCGCCGCGAGCGGCTTCTAAAAAATCTGCAATTTCGGCATGCGGTTATTAAGTTCATCCGCGATTTTTTGAGCGCAAAGAGCTTCATCGAAGTTGAGACGCCGATACTCACAAAGTCCACGCCCGAGGGCGCACGCGACTATCTTGTGCCCACGCGTATCGCGAAAGGGAAATTTTACGCACTTCCGCAATCGCCCCAGCAATACAAGCAGCTGTTGATGGTCGCCGGTGTTGAAAAATATTTTCAGATTGCCCGGTGTTTCCGCGATGAAGACACGCGCGGCGACCGCCAGCCGGAATTTACGCAGCTCGATCTTGAAATGAGTTTTGTCGAGCAGGAAAATGTGATGAAGTTGAATGAAGAGCTTTTGATCGAGCTTGTAAAAAAGATTGCACCCGAAAAAGAAATTCAGGAAATTCCATTCCCGCGAATGTCTTACAAAGAAGCAATGGAGAAATACAAAACAGACCGCCCCGATGTTCGGAAAGATAAAAACAATCCGAATCTCCTGGCATTTTGCTGGGTGGTAGATTTCCCATTCTTCGAACGCGTCGAGAAGGGTGCCTCGCACTCCGAAGCCTCGGCGAAGGAGTGGACGTTTACGCACAATCCGTTCTCCGCGCCGAAGCCGGAGTTTATGGCAGATTTACTAGAGGGCAAAAACATTCCGGAGATTCTAACCACGCAGTACGATATAGTATTGAACGGTTCCGAAATCGGTGGCGGAAGTATTCGTAATCATAAGCCGGAGGCGCTCAAAGCCGTGTTCAAAATTATGGGTTTCTCTGACGAGCAGATTCAAAACAATTTTGGCCATATGCTCGACGCGTTTTCCTATGGCACTCCGCCGCACGGTGGCATTGCATGGGGGCTTGATCGGTTCTTGATGTTGCTGAGGAACGAGCCGAACATCCGAGAAGTAATCGCATTTCCGAAAACAGGAGAAGGGTTTGATCCGATGATGAGCAGTCCGAGCGAAGTGGACAAAGGACAGCTCGATGAGTTAGGATTGGAAATAAGGAAGAATAAGAAATAGATAATAGAAAATAAATAATTACATGGAACGAACACTTATACTTTTAAAACCGGACGCGCTTGAACGGGGAATTATCGGAGAAATCATCACTCGGTTCGAGCGGGTTGGTGCAAAAATAGTTGGCTTGAAGCTTCTGGTGTCCGAAAAAGACACGGCGCGAAAACACTACACGGACGATTTGGCGAAGCGCCGTGGAGAAAAAGTCCGCGATCTCATGGTTGCAATGATTACCTCGGGCCCGGTTGTTGCAATGGTCTTGGAAGGAATTGAAATTGTGGAAGTGGTTCGCAAAATGGTGGGCGCCACGGAGCCGAAGAGCGCCGCACCCGGCACCATCCGCGGCGACTACGCCCATGTATCATTTAAGCACGCGAACGAAAAAGGGATCGGTGTTTTCAATCTTGTTCACGCATCCGGCTCCGCGCCCGAGGCGGTAGAAGAAATCAAAGTCTGGTTCAAGCCCGAAGAGCTCGTGAAGCACAATCCGGCATACACGAAGTTTACGATTAAGGAATAAGGAGCTATAAAATCAGAACTTTTGGAGTCGGATATTTTTCTGACTGAAAAATTCCTCTGCCTCGCGCCGCCGCGTTCCGGATGCCTCCAAAAGTTCTGATTTTTCTGCTGGGGCGGAAAGAAAAAAGAGGACGATTGCTCGTTTTCTTTTTATTCTTGTGTTCAGTTAGTTGCCACGGTTTGGAATATCTTTGAGAGACGGTCTCATTGACGCTTTTTTCTTCAAGTGCTAGGCTCCAATCAGAACAGGGCACAAAATTTAAAACGAAAGGAAAAGATATGAAGCTGACCAAGCGACTCAAGCAGATTCTGGAATTGATCGCAGAAGGCAAAACTAACAAGGTCATCGGAGGGATATGTAATATTAATCTGCGAACGGTATCAAAGCACAGAGACAAATTGCATAAATTATTGGAGGTTCACTCCGTCGGAGAATTAATTCACCGAGCGCATGCTGAAAATTTAATCGCGGCTCCGGCGGCTCTAAGCGGAGTCTCGCCCTTAGGAAGTTTGTCAAAGCGTGAGTTGGAAATTCTGAAATGCTTTGGGGAGGGAAGATATCGAAAAGAAATTGCGGCAAGGCTTTCCATATCAAGTGCAACGGTCAATAAGCATTTCGAAAAGATATACAAAAAGTTACATCTGACCGGGAGCACGCAGTCTCCTCAGGTTTCGCTCATGCGATTGACGTTTGTCTCTGGCGTGCCGTCGTCGTCTCCAATCACCCTCAAATCTGAAAAATGATTTCGGTTGAAAAATTTTACCCCCGTCTCACATAGACGGGGTTAGATATATAAAAAAGGGAATATGATTTTTATTTTTGAAACGCTTCCACTATTTTGTCCAATTCCCCATCAAGTATTTTTTCGATGTTGTGCCATTTTTTCCCGATGCGGTGGTCGGTGATGCGGTCATCAGGGAAATTATACGTGCGGATTTTCTCTGAACGGTCTGCGGTTCCAACCTGGGATTTCCGGTCAGCTCCCATAGCGCTCATTTCTTTTTCCCGCTGCATCTCAAAAAGCTTTGCCCGCAAGACTTCCATCGCTTTCTCGCGGTTCGCGTGCTGTGATCGCTCCTCGCGGCAGGAGATCACAATGCCCGTCGGCTTGTGCGTTACGCGGACGGCAGTTTCTACTTTATTCACGTTCTGTCCGCCCGGGCCACCCGCACGGGAAAAGCTTACTTCGATATCGTTCATATTTATATTCACTTCTTTTGCGTCAACAACCGGCAATATTGCGATAGATGCGGTTGACGTGTGCACTCGTCCCTGCTTTTCGGTTTTCGGCACGCGCTGTACGCGATGCACGCCCGATTCCTGCTTTAATGCCTCATACACGCCCTCGCCCTGGATTTCCGCAGTGATAGACTTGTAGCCATTCAGCGATGTTTGGTTGTGGTCGAGGACGTTAAACTTCCAGCCGCGCCTCGCTGCGTAGCGCTGGTACATGCGCATCAAATCTCCCGCAAAAATAGCGGCTTCATCGCCTCCCGCCCCCGCCCGTATTTCTAAAATTACTTTATTCATCCCGTTAGAGATAGTCCCGTTAGAAATGTTACCCGACCTGTTGTGAAGACGTATTTTGATATGTATTTCATAGATGTATGTTGATTACGTTGTCTTTAAATTTCTAACGGGACGTTGGTATGCAATAAGACCTTTGATTGATATATATACATAGTTATGAAAATTTAATGTGGTTGTATATGATGAGTCATCTCTAGTGGGATTCATTATGATATATAGCGATACTCGCCAAAATGCCCGCCTCCGCCCTATTGTTATACCCATACAATGGTACAATAGATATTGTATAATACTGTAAAACACATGGCTGATCAACCTTGTATCTTAATCGTTGACGATGAAGACGCGTTTCGTGAAATTTTCGGCGCGAAACTTTCTGCCGCCGGTTTCAAGATTGAAGGCGCGTCAAGCGGAGCGGAGAGCATAGAAAAGGCGAAAGTGATCAAGCCGAATTTGATACTCTTGGACGTGAAGATGCCGGGAATGACGGGTGCGGAAACACTTCTGAAGCTCAAAGAAGATCCGGCTACAAAAGACATTGGAGTAGTATTTCTCACGAGCTTGGGTGACCCGCGCGCGGAAATGGGGGTGCTTGATGATGTGGAAAAGAAATTTTCAAAGGAAATGGGGGCGCGGGGATACATACGGAAGACGGATGATCTCGATACGATCGTTGATCGGGTAAAATCCTTTTTATAATCAGCATGAACCCGTTAGAGCTGCCCCGGCATCAAGCAAAAATAAATCCGATAATCACGCATATGTTTCAGCCAAAGGTCTTACAATTTATTAACGGAAACGTTTACGTTTCCTGTCTCTAAACGGGATGAGAGAAAAACCGTTGGTTTTGGTGGTTGACGACGAGGAAAATTTTTTGGAAATTGTCACGTCAAAGCTGTCTGCCTCCGGATTTGATACCGTGGGAGCGCACAATGAACAGGAGGCGATGGCGCAGGCGGAGCGTCTGATGCCCGACATCATTCTTATGGATATTCGGATGCCCGGCGCTTCCGGCACTGATGCCGCGCTCGCGATAAAACAAAATCCGAAAACTGCCGGAATCAAAATCGCATTCCTCACGAGTCTCACCGATCCGTGGCCATCCGTAGGTGCGGCGACGCTCAATATCACGAAAGAATTGGGAATGGAGGACTACATCGAAAAGTCCGAAGACTTGGATGTAATAGTTAAAAAAGTAAGAGAAATACTGGCACGAAAATAGGAGTTTCTTGATGCCCGCGAGATATTCGATTGGCTGGATTTTCGCGGTAGTCTATGATAAATTAACGAAATCATGTCACAAAGGTCACGAAAGGAAAGTACTGGTTTTGATTCGGCTGAGCAATTGGAAAACACCAACCGGGTACTCCGCCTGATACGGGAAAAGGATGATGTTTTTTGGTCCCGTGAAAGGGAGCGAAAGCCGTTGGAGTTGTTTCATCTCGCGGCGCGGCGCGTGCCCGCATATAAAGATTTTTTACGGAAAAATAAAATAGCTCCGGAGAAAATAAAAACGTTCAAAGATTTCCAGCTTGTTCCGCCCGTCAGCAAAAAGAATTATCTGAGGGAATATCCGATTGAGAAACTGTGCTGGGACGGCTCGCTCAAAAAGCCATTGGTGTGGACATCCACGTCAGGCTCAACGGGCGAGCCTTTTTATTTTCCACGTGGCGAGGAGCTGGATTGGCAATCAAGCGTGTATCACGAATTGTTTTTAGAGAACGAGCCGTCGAATAAGAACAAATCAACGCTGGCAATCGTTTGCTTTGGCATGGGTGTCTGGATCGGCGGTTTAATCACGTATCAGGCTTTAAAAAAGATTTCAGGACATGGATATCCGATGACAATCCTTACCCCTGGACCGAACAAAAAGGAGATTTTCGAGAGTCTGAAAAAGATGAAGGGTAAATTTGATCAGCTTGTTCTCTGTGGATACCCGCCATTCATAAAGGATGTCGTGGATGAAGCGAGTCAGTACGGCGTTAGGTGGAGCGACTGGAATGTAAAGATTATTTTCGCCGCCGAAGCATTTTCTGAAAAATTCAGAGACTATATTGTAGGGAAAGCAGGAATCGAAAACAAATATAAAGACACGATGAACATCTACGGAAGCGCGGACTTGGGAACCATGGCCGAGGAAACACCCTTGAGTATTGTGGCGAGAGAAATTGCTCTGGGCGATAGAGAGATTTATAAAAATATTTTTCACGACGCAAGCCGCACGCCGACACTTGTTCAGTTCAACCCACTGTTTATAAATTTTGATGCGGTAGGAGGTGAAATATTTTGCACTGGAGACAGTGCTTTGCCTCTTGTGCGATACGCAATCGGCGACCGAGGCGGAGTTTTGAGTTATGGAGAAACGGTAAATATTTTTAAAAAGGACATTATATCGCTCAAAAATGTGGCGAGAAGCGTGGGCATCTCGAAAACCGTTAGTGAATTGCCGTTTCTCTATGTGTATGAGCGGACGGATATGTCAACAAAGCTCTATGGCGCGATTATCTACGCGGAGCATGTTCGGGATGCTCTCCAGCATAATCATCTCAGTGATTTTCTTACTGGGAAATTTACTATGTCGACGGAGCACGATCGGAAGCAAAACGAGTATCTAGAAATCAACGTCGAATTAAAGCCCGGTGTCAAAAAAGCGAGCGCATCACTGAAAAGGAAAGTACATAAAATTGTTGTGGAAAATTTATTGATACGGAATGCTGAATACCGGAATAATTACACACTCCTCCCAGGGCGTGTTGATCCGAAGATCATTCTTTGGCGACACGAACACCCCATTCATTTCAAGCCAGGCATTAAACAAAAGTGGGTTAAGGCGGGCGGAGAAATACGTTCATGAAATCGAAATCTATGGAGAGACGCCTCATTGGAGGATTAGGGAAGGAAAATCCTTCAATATCTTTAAAGCCCTCGATTTTCAATCTCGAAAATCAAAAGGATAAAAATTCTCTTTCGAAGTTATTGACCGCTGGTTCTATTCAGCACGTGCGAGACAACTATATTGAGCAGCAACATGAGCTTTTCGCGGTTAAGAATCCTAGCACGGTGTACTCGCCGGATTTTGAAAAGAATTTCGAAAAATATCTCGCGGATTTGGAAAAGGATGCGCCCCTCTGGCAGCAAGGCCGGTGGGTATACTTCCCCTGGCTCGGAGCTGCAGTGCATATTCTGGAGGACGAAGACTTTCAAACAGTGCGAACTGCGCGGAACAGAAACCTCATCACCGAAGAAGAGCAAAAGAAATTTTATAATTCCGTGATAGGCATTGGGGGATTGAGTGTTGGAAATAGCGTCGCACTCGCAATTGTGCTCCAAGGCGGCGGCCGGCACATCCGGCTTGCTGATTTTGACCAGCTCGCACTCTCAAATATAAACCGCATCCGCGCTGGTGTTCAAAATCTCGGCCTGCTCAAAGTAGAGATGACCGCGCGGCAGATTTACGAAATCAATCCGTATACAAAGGTAGAGCTGTTCCCCGAAGGGCTCACGCCGAAAAATATAAAAAAGTTTTTTGCAGGCCCGGCAAAGCTCGACATAGTAATAGACGAGCTCGACAATCTTGCGGTGAAGTTTTTGATCCGCGAGCAAGCGAAGAAAAATAAAATCGCGGTCGTGATGGCGGCAGATAATGGCGATAATGCCGTTGTGGATGTTGAAAGGTATGACATAAACCCCAAAACCAAATTCTTCCACGGCCGCATGGGCGCGGTCTCATATAAAAAACTCTCAACGCTCAATAAATTCGGCATAGGCAAAATGATCACTAAGCACATCGGAGCTGAAAATGTGACGGATCGTATGAAGGAGTCGCTTCTTGAAATGGGAAAAACAATTGTCTCCTGGCCTCAGCTTGGTGGCGCTGCCCTAATAAACGGCGCCGCAGTTGCTTACTGCGTACGCAGGATTTTAAATGGCCAGCCCATCGAAAAAAACCGAGCGCTCATATCCTTAGACGAAAAACTGATCCCAGAATACAACTCCCCAAGTCAAAAAAAGCGAAGGCACAAATCCTCCGAGGAGTTTAAAAAGATATTTGGGTTGTAGGAATATGGCTTTATAAATTGCCGGTTTTTATTCACTTGGACATTATAGCCTTTCAATTTTATAAAGAGCGGAGTATAATCGGCACATGGCAAAATCTAACATCAAACTTCCCAACGGAACGGAAATTACCGTGGAGGGAAGCACAGAGGAAATAAAGAAAATATTATCGATTTATTCTTCCACTCCCTCTTCACAGGAAGTGACACATTCTGTTTCGCCGGGACAAAAGAAAACCAGTACGGACGGGGGTGGTAGTAAGATAGGACAAGATCCTATTGTTGAAATCGTAAACACAATAAAAGAAACAAATGCTGCGGAAAGTATTGAAAAAAATATACTTGACCGCTCGAGTCAAATCAATAGAATAATTCTGCCTCTTTATATTAGCAGTAAGGAGTTAAAAAATGCTTTTTCTTTGACGAGTGGCGAGATAGCACAAATTTTGAATGAACTAGGGACGCCAATCAGCGTTGCTAATGTTTCTGGTGCGCTTGCGGGAGTTGCTTCGAAATATGTAGTTGGCGATAAGGCTCGAAAACGTGGGCATTCAACAAGATATAAAATCTCACTGCGCGGCTCAAAGTATCTTGAATCGGTTATTCTAGGAGCAGAAAAATGATTAGTAGAAAAGATTTTGTTGAAAATATTGCTCCCTTGGGTTTGTCTAGGGTGGGGCAGGCGTTAGCACTGCTTTGGTTTTATAGACAAAGTCAAACCTTTGAGGAGCGGACGGCGGAAGAATTGGCGGATGACTTAAGAGATGAGGGACTTGGAAGGCCAAATGTAACAAATTTAAGATCCGACCTTAAACGTAGTAAGATGACAGTGAATGGGAAGAGATCGGGAACGTTTCAGGTCAACGTGAAATATTTAGATGAACTCAATGGAACTTATGGGTCTCGCGCTGAGTATAGAGACGTAGAAATAACCTCATCAATTTTATCAATTGAATCGGTGAAGGGAACCCGTCGATATATAGAACAGTTAGTTAGTCAGATAAATGGTTCGTATGATTACGGTTTTTATGATGCATGTGCGGTAATGATAAGACGTCTCATGGAATCGCTAATCATAGAGGTTTTTATTTACAAAAATAAAGCAAGCGAAATAAAGATAGAAGGGAAAATTTTTTTCGATCTTGAGAGTTTAATCAAAAAAATCAACAACAACAAAGACATTCATGTTGGGAGGAATACGTCAAAGTTTATGATTGCAATAAAAGAACTTGGTGATACTGCGGCTCACGATAGAACATATATTACCCAACAGCAAGACATAGACGATTTAAAGATAAATATTCGTAAGGTGATTCAGGAATTGCTCTTTTTATCGGGAATATCCAAATAAAAATCTCCCGCAATTACCAGCCAAAGAACATTAAATTCTCACTGATTTTGCTATAATTTAGGTAATGATCCCACGTGAGACAATCCAAAAAATCCTCGAAGTCGCCGTTCACGCACCCTCTGGCGAAAACTCCCAACCATGGAGGTTTGTTATTGGAAGCAATCAAGTCAAAATCTTTAACATTCCCGAGAGAGATGAATCTCTATACAACGTAGATCAGAAAGGATCCTTCGTTGCTCACGGAGCCTTGATCGAAAATATTTTAATCGCATCGTCAGTTGCTGGATATAAGGCGAGTTACAAATTATTCCCCGATAATAGCGATAAAAATTTGGTCGCAACGGTCTCATTTGAAAAATCTTCTCCTCGCGAAGAACAGCTCTACCCTTTTATCACCAAGCGATCAACCAATAGAAAAGCATACGAAGCAAAACCACTA
>CAYQKB010000003.1:0-41719 GCA_964418085.1 uncultured Candidatus Saccharibacteria bacterium | reverse complement strand
TAAACGCACCCCATGCGCTCGTACTACCGGTATACTACAGCCCGAGACACAGAATTGATAATATAATTTAAACAAAAAATCCGCCAGTTGCGGCGGATCTTGAGAAAGACTAATTACGCTGCTACGGGTGCTTTTGCAGCCGGCAGTGTCGTTCGGTTTTTCCTCACGCGTGGGCCTTTATGCAATGACTTTAAACACTGGGCACAGACCTTCGTGCGGATACCCTCCAGCTTCGCCCATTGGAGGTTTGGATACTTTCTTGATTTTGATGTTGGGTTATAGTGCCCCCGGAGCAATATTCGCTTGCCGCCCATCTGGGACCCCTTACCGCATGTTGCGCATTGTCTCATGGTTGTGATGAGGGATATAGTAGCTGGTATTCGATAAATAGTAAATAGGGCACTTTTTCGCCCTACTTATTGTCTTTCAAGTGCTACCGTACCAATCTTACTCTGTCTTAACTTTCAGTTTCTTCGACTTTTTCCGATTTAGTTTCGGAAGACGAACCGTCAGAATTCCATTTTTGAAATCAACCGTTGCGTCGTCCGGGTTTACTTCCTGGGGGAGGATGACTGATCGGGAGAATCTGCCCCAATAACATTCCTGATAGAAATAATCGTCATCTTTTACGCGGCTTTCCCGTTTTCTTTCTCCGCGTATCGTGATTGAATCGCTTGAGACGCTGATGTCTATGTCGTCCGGCTTTACTCCGGCGATCGCGGATTCGACGACGATGTCGTTCGGCGTTTGATACACGTCGACGGTGAGCTGGCCTTCCGGTTCTCCGCTTGATTCGCTTTCTTCGACTTCAACTTTCGGTTTTCCTAGGACACTATTCGATGATTTGGTGAGCTCCACTTTCATAAAATCTTCTTCAGCCTTGTTCCGCTCATCCGACAATTCCTCGAAAAATTTTTCGTTTGAATTATCCATAATAATTTATTTTAACTTATAACTTTTAACTTACAACGGTTAACAGTTATTTGTTATTAGTTTTTATTTATAACGACTTCCGCCGTAGCTTCTCGAAATCGGTTAATACAAAGAAGCCGATAAGCGAGAGGAAGACGAGGATATATGTTAGATCACCGTACTCAATTATAAGGTAGTTAAAAATCGTATGCAAGAGTATGGCAATGCCAAGGCCGACATAGATATACTTTCTTGTTTTGAAGTCGCGGATATCGAGCGCCCAGAAGTATCCGATGATTGCTGCAACGAGTGAATGAAGAAGGGTAGCTCCAACGAAGCGGAGGGTGGCAATGTGAAAAATACCACTAATAAATGCACCATTTGCCGTGCTTACGCCGCTCACTGCACCTAGGTTTTCTACCGTAGCGAATCCAAGGGCGGCGACGACCATGTAAATCATGGGGTCAACCGGTTCGTCAAAGTATGGGCTTTTGCTGACGTTTATAAATGTCGCGCCAAATTTGGACAACTCCTCGATAACTGAAATACAAATGAGCGAGATAATGCTGAGCCGCTCGATGTGAAGCATGGGCAAAATGCCGAGATTTAAAACCGTCTCTCCGATGAGCGCGACGAGAGCAGACGCCATGCCCATGATAAACGTAGTTGCGATGAGCCGCTTCGGCTCCGGATGCTTGTCTTCTTCGAGATAAAACAAGAGCCATGCAAAGCCCGGAAGAAAACCGACGAATAATACGAGTAATACCGTGTATGGGTTTGCTCCTCCTAGATCAATGGCGAGATGCATAGTTTTTGCGTTACCAATTTTCAATCATTAACATTTTTCCGGGCCGGAGCTTTCCGTAGATTTCTTCGGTCATAAACGGCATGAAGGGGTGGAGCATTTTGAGGGATTCGAGAAGGATCTCTTCGAGCGTTTGATATGCCGCAGCAGCGCCTTCATCATTCAGGGCTTTTCCTTCCTCGGTGCGAAGACGAGGCTTATAGCTCTCGATAATTTTGTCCGCGAATGTGTGCCAGATATAATGATAGACTTTTTCCGCGGCAAGATGAAATTCGAAATGTTCGATATGTTTTGTTATCTCATTTTTAATTTTTGCGAGTTCTTTAAGATTTATTTTGTCGTCTTTTGAGAGCGTGATTTTTTTCCTCGTTTCCGATGGCCTGCTCATGATTATGAATCTCGCAATGTTCCATATTTTTGTCGCAAAGTTTCGATAGCCGCGGATTTTATCTTCGGAGATAATAATGTCGTTGCCAGGAGTGTTTCCTGCGATGAGCGCGATACGCAGTGCGTCGGTTCCGTAGAGTTCTGCAACGCCGAGCGGGTCCATCACGTTTCCTTTCGACTTCGACATTTTTTGCCGGTCTTTATCCCGTACGAGGCCGTGGAGATAGACCGTTTTGAAAGGGATTTTTCCGGTGCGATATAGCCCGAGCATGATCATGCGGGCGACCCAGAAGAATAGGATGTCGTGCCCGGTTTCCATTACGTCGGTTGGATAGAATGTTTTGAAATCATCTCGGTTTTTTTTGCCAACCTCCTTAAGCTCAAACGCCCATATGCCGTATTTCTCAATTCGTTCTTTGAAAGATGGCCTGCTTTCCCACCAGAGTCGATATTCTTCCGGCCGATATGGATGGATTTCTTTTACATTGAATGCTGAGAGGAGTTTGTCGAGGTTGGAGAAGTGATGAATTGAGACAATCTCTTTGGCAATTGTCTCATTTGATAATTTTTTTTCTGTCTTTTCTTCAATAAGAGAAAAATTAATAACGTCTCCAACTTTAAATTCCCGCCAATCTTTATCTGCTCCTTCGGGTTTTCCCGCTCGCGTCTCAAACCGCTTAGTTCCGTTTTTTAGACTCTCAAAAATTTGTTCGCCGTCATATATCTTTAAGTCCCATGTTTTAGGTTTGAGTTTTTTTCCAAAACCCAATGTGAGAAATGGCCACTCGCCTGACGAGAACCATGTGTCGAAGACGTCGGGGTCCTGTTCATAAAAATGTCCGCCGCATTTTTCGCAGGTATTGCCCAGTTCTATTTCCCAGATTTCGGCGTTGGCCGGTATTCTCGATGACATAACGGGAATATTTTTAATTTTGTGTTGAAGAGATCGCGCAACGCCACCGTGTCCCACAATAACCACATTTTTATGCCGGTAATCGGCGTGATGCTTTTGAAATGCGTTCCATACACGTGTTATGATTTTTTCCCACGATTCTCCACCAGGTATTTCAAAACTTGGATCAAGGCGGCGATTATACGATTCGACGGAATATTTTTCCTTTATCTCGTCGTGCTTGAGACCTTCCCACTCTCCAAAATCCCGTTCGCGTATATCGTTTTCAATGACAAGTTTTGCTCCGCACTCTTTTGCAATAATTTCCGCCGTTTGTTTTGCTCGGGAGAGGGGAGAGGTGATGACGAGATCGATGCGTTTTCCCTTTAATTTTTCTGCTGCCTGCTTCGCCTGTTCGATGCCGGCATCGTTGAGCGGGGAGTCCGTTCTTCCCTGAAATCGGTGATCTTTATTCCAATCCGTTTCGCCGTGGCGGATTATATACCACCGTGACTGTACCGGAGCGTTGATTTTTGGATTGCCACATCCGAGGCAATACCATGCGGGAATGCGAATACCCCACACGATTTGGCGGGAGATATTCCAATCGCGAATATTTTTAAGCCAGTTGAAGTAAATTTTTGTCGCGCTTGCGGGATAAAACTTTATTTTTTTCTGCTTTACCACTTGCTCCGCTTTTTTCGCGAGTGAGTCCATTTTTATGAACCACTGCATTTTGGGGAGTGGTTCAAGGATGTTCCCGCATTTGTAGCAGGTCGCGACTTGGTGGACGTATTCCGGATCCACTTTTTCGAGAATGCTGATTTTTTCCATTTCCTCCGCTATTTTCGCACGGGCTTCGGCGACTTTCATTCCGGCATAGTGGCCTGTCGTGGCGGTGAGCCGCCCGTCTTCGCCGATGACAATTTTCGGCCCGCCTATTTCGTTCTTGTGTCGTTTACAGATTTCAAAATCCGTCATGTCGTGCGCGGGAGTCACTTTCACAACGCCAGTTCCGAATGCCGGATCTACTGCCTCGTCGGCGATTACTTTGAGTTTTAGGGGTCCCAAAACATCCACAACTTCAATTGTTTTTCCGATGTATTTTGTGTAGCGCTTGTCTTTGGGATTTACCGCGAGAGCGGTGTCGCCAAATTTTGTTTCAGGGCGTACTGTCGCAACCGTGAGCGGCCCGTATTTTATAAAATAGAGCGGGTCTTTTTTCTCGACATATTTTATTTCAAGATCGGAGAGTGCCGTTCTGTGTTTTGTGCACCAGTTGATGACCCGAATGTCGCGATAGGCGAGTCCGTCATCGTATAGTTTTTTAAACGTGCCATACACGCCCTGAATGATATCCGGGCCGAGCGTGAATTTTTCCCGCGACCAGTCGCATGAGGCACCCAATCGGCGCAACTGGTTCTGCATTATTTTTTTGTTTTCCTGCGTGAAATCCCAGATCTCTTTCCATAATTCTTCGCGGGGTATGGTAAAGCGGTTTCGGCCCTCTTTATCAAGCTTTCTGTCATAGACCACCTGCGTTTCAAATCCGGCGTGATCCGCGCCGGGGAGCCAGAGCGCCCGGCGGCCGCGCATGCGCCAGAATCGGATGAGGATGTCCTCTAGCGTTACAAATACCGCGTGCCCGAGGTGAAGCGAGCCGTTCGCGTTTGGCGGAGGCATGATTATAGTGAAACTTTTGACTTTTGACTTTTGACTTTTGACGACGGGGAGATTGTCGGGATTAAAATATCCCGATTTTTCCCATGATGCGTAGATACGGTCTTCGATTTCTTTGTGGTCATAGCGGGGCCCAAGTTGATCCATTCCAGTATTTTACCTCGTGTTACCCGATAAGAAAAGTATTTATGGTCTTGTTCGTGGGGCGGATATGCCCGTAATTGTTGATTAAGCGCCGTTTTATACTATACTTGATTCAATGAAGTTTTTATCCGGCGCAATTTTATTTTCGATCATCATCGCTGGATTGTTTTTGCTTTTGCCGGGAAGGGTTGTGACAATCGAGACTCCGCTTGGAGCCGAAAACAATACTTTGAAAACCGCAGGAGCATTCGAGACGAGCACCGCGATTTTAGAGAATGAAACTTCCGGCGTGTCTTCATCGGCGTTGCAGATTGTTTACCAGGTTCCCAAAATTTCCGGTGATGTGCCAAATCAGCTCCAGCTTGCGAATCCTCCGGCGGTGGTAAAAGGAATCTATCTCACGGGCTGGTCGGCGGGATCGACATCGCGGCTAAATTCGATCATCGCTCTTATAAAGAGAACGGAATTAAACACGGTCGTCATAGATATCAAGGACTACTCCGGCTATCTCTCGTATGCTGTCTCTTCGACCGTTGCGCGTGATTCGGGTGCTCTCGGACAGATTCGGATTTTGCATCCCAACGCCGTTATCAAACGGCTTCACGACGAAGGGATTTATGTGATCGGTCGGATTACGGCGTTTCAGGATCCGATCGTGGCGGAGGCGTATCCGGAATGGGCGCTCAAAAATAAAGCGACCGGTGAAGTGTGGAAAGACAGGAGCGGGCTTGCGTGGCTCGATCCTGCATCAGAGCCTGTATGGGAATATCTTGCGTCAATCGCACGGGACGCTCTCGCCCGCGGATTCGATGAAATAAATTTTGATTATATCCGCTTCGCATCGGACGGAGATTTGGCAAATATCGGTTTTCCTTCGTGGGATATGAAGACTGCGCGGCATAAAATAATCGGAAATTTTTTCAGCTATATCAGAAATAGTCTGGGTGATGCAAAACTTTCCGCGGATCTTTTCGGTCTCACGACCGTGAACCACGACGATCTGGGCATCGGCCAGGTGATAGAAGATGCGTATAAAAATTTTGATTATGTGTCTCCGATGGTGTATCCCTCGCATTTTGCAACCGGATTTTTGGGATATAAAAATCCTGCAGCGTATCCATACGAAGTTGTAGACTATTCAATGAGCCATGCTTTATATCGGCTCCTTACTTTTACGACGACGACAACTACGATGAACGGAACTTCAACGGTAAAGAAGGTTGTTACGCTTATGCGCACTCCGGACAATCAATTTCGGGCAAAGCTCCGGCCGTGGTTGCAAGATTTTGACCTCGGCGCAACATATGATGCGCCGATGGTGGATAAACAGATTCAGGCAATGGCTGACGCGGTTCCAACATCCAGTGATAAATTCGGCGGCTGGCTTTTGTGGAATCCCGCAAACATTTATACTGAAGGTGCGCTCCAGAGTACTCGCGAATAATGCGAATCTAAAAAAATAAATAACGCGAATTTATTCGCATTATTTGCTAAGATTTGCATTATTGGCGATTACTCTCTAACTAGATTAAGAGTTAAGGAAAATGTCTACATATCAATTAAATCTCCCCCAATACGCAGGCCCACTCGACAAGCTTTTGGAGCTTATTGAAGGCCGGAAAATGGAAGTGACGCAGATAAGCCTTGCGCAGGTGACGGACGATTTTATTCAATATTTGAGAACTCTTACCGATGCGAGAGCGGACTTGCGTCTTGTCGCAGATTTTATTTCCGTCGCGAGCCGGCTCATTTTCATCAAGTCAAAATTTCTTTTGCCGGAGCTCGATTTGAATCCGGAGGAAGAGAGCTCCGCGAAAGAGCTTGAGTCGCGACTGCGTCTGTATCGAGAATTAAAGCCGCTCATTGGAAAGATGCTTGAAGGATGGCGGACGAGCAAGCACTCATGGGGGCGGCCGTTTCTTTTGGACAGGGGACTCTCATCACTTCCGCCCGAAGCGAGGGTTTTTTATCCCGGAGAAAACTTGGCACTCGGGGCGATGACGGCTGCGCTTGAGAAGATGTTTGAAAGCTTCAAAGGGATCATACTTGAGAGTAAAACCATTGAAGAGGCGATAGTGACGCTTGAAGAAAAAATTCAGGAAGTTATTCTCCGCCTTGAGCAGACGGGCGGATCAACTTTCAAAAATCTTTCCGGTGCGCGGTCGAGAATTGAAGCCATAACTATTTTTCTTGCCATACTCCACCTTGCGCGTGAACAGCGGATATTTTTGGAGCAGGCGGAACATTTTTCTGATATAATCATCACGTCGTCGGTTCCGGCGAGCGAGTAACATCAATAAAAAATTTGTATGGAAAAAACTGTTGAACAAAATGTGGCGGCGCTCGAGGCACTCCTTTTTATACATGGCGAGCCGCTTGCTTTCAAAAAAATTCAGGCGATTTTGGCACTTCAAACGCCCGAGGAAGTTTCTGCGCTTGTTTTGGAATTTAAAAAAAGGCTTGATTCGGCGGATCGAGGATTGGCAGTTATTCTTGATGGCGAAAAAGTGCAGCTTGTCACGAAGTCGACATTCGGATCACTTGTTGAAAGCTTCGTGAAGGAGGAGCTTTCGGAAGATCTCACGCCTGCGAGTGTTGAAGCGCTTGCTGTGATTTCGTATTTCGGGCCGATCTCGCGAAGCAGAATAGAATATCTCCGGGGCGTGAACTCGACTTTTATTTTGCGGAGCCTTTTGATGCGCGGGCTCGTGGAGCGCGTGCCCGATCCGGCCAACACGAACGCGTATTTGTATCAGCCGAGCTTTGAAATGCTTCGACATTTCGGACTTGAAACAAAAGAAGGTCTTCCGGATTTCGGAAAGTTCAGAGAGCTTCTCAAAAAATTTGAAGCAGGAGGGGTTGCTCAGCCCACAGCGCAAACTTTGCCGCCGCAACCAGAAGCATCGCCTCAGTCTAGCTCTTAAGTTTGCGACTCAATTTCTAATTTCCAATTACTAATTTCTAATGAAAATCCAAATGTCTGATTTTTTAAAATTTACGATTAATTATTTTATTAGAAATTAGATATTAGTAATTAGAAATTTATATATCATGCTTATTTTTCAAACAGCCCGAATCATACTTCTCGCGACAATTTCGTTTTTCACCGCGCTTGTCATCACTCCGTTTTGGTTCAAGTTTTTAGAGAAAGCACGTTTCAAAAAGCAGATACGCGAACAGAGCAGGACACCCGTTTTCCATAAGTTTCATGAACGGAAAGCGGGGACTCCGACGGCTGGCGGTGTGATCATCTGGGGAACGGTGCTTTTGCTCGCAGTCGTTTTTTGGATTTTGAATACGCTTTTCGACGGGCCATGGAAGCAGCTTAATTTTATCAATCGTGCGGAGACATATCTCCCGCTTGTAACGCTGCTCATCGCCGGGCTTTTGGGGCTACTGGACGACTGGTTTGGAGTGAAAGGTATTGGCGGGGCTTCGGGCGGAGGGATCAAAGTACGGCATAAGCTCATTCTCTACGCGATCGTTGCCGCGATCGGAGCGTGGTGGTTTTATTTCCGGCTTGATTGGCACATTCTCTCCATTCCGTTTTTGGGAAGTTTTGACATCGGCTTTTGGTATATTCCGATTTTTATGTTCATTATTATTTCGAGCGCTTTTTCGGCAAACGAAACGGACGGTCTCGATGGACTTCTGGGCGGGGTATGCCTTTTTGCGGTTTGTTCGCTTATCACCGTAGCATTTGTTTTGAACCGCTATGATCTCGCCGCGTTTGGGGCGACCATTGCCGGTGCACTTCTCGCGTTTTTGTGGTTCAACATCTATCCCGCAAAATTTTTCATGGGAGACACCGGCTCGATGTCCGTCGGTATCGTCATCGGCGTGATCTCCATGCTGACTGATACCACATTTCTTCTCCCGTTTTTTGCGATTATATTCGTCATCGAATCCCTTTCCGTCATTATTCAACTTGCGAGTAAAAAGCTTCGCGGTAAAAAAGTTTTTCTTTCTTCTCCGCTTCACCATCATTTTGAAGCCTTGGGCTGGCCGGAATCCCAGGTTACCATGCGCTTTTGGATTATTTCGGCGCTTTTTTGCGCGCTTGGTCTTGTTGTTTTCTTTCTCTCGCGGTTACTTGCGAAATAAAAAACAAAAAACCCTATAGCACCTCACGCGCATGGGATTTTTTGTTTTCTGGCAATTTGAGATTCTAGGAAGTCATCGGCATGGACGATCCGCACATTTTGCAGGTCTTTTTGTGGATGGCAAGTTCATAGACTGCCGAGAGGCCGACAAGAACGTAAATGATGCGGGAGATGACCGCGCCCTGCCCTCCGAAGATAGTCCCGATGTCCCATCCGGTGAGTCCAACAAGAAGCCAGTTCAAGCCTCCAATTGCGAGGAGGATGAATGTGGTCATGTGTAATCCTTTCATGGGTTTAAATGAAATAGTTTAAAATGTCGACCTTTATTGCTGTCTCAATTATACCATTTTCGATACATCAAGTTCGTGTAACTCCGGTGATTTAATACTCCTAAAAAATAAATTCCCCGCCGTTGACTTTCGTCTTGGGCGGGGGATTTTGCCTGGGCTTGGTTATTTATATTCAAGCCAGTGGTTTAATTCCGGATGTGTGATCCGGTTTGTTTCAACGTATGCCCGCAACACAGCCTCTTCTTTGATAGAAAACCAGTCGCCATGACCACCATACGCTGTTGCAGTGTTCGTCCAAACAAGACGACATTTCACGGGAGGTGACTTATCGCATCCTAAAGCGATAGACAGGACTACGAGCAGAATATAATAATAGAATTTCATAAGTTTTACTTGTTTCACTACAGTCGCGAGCTCCTGTTTCTCCACTTACAAGTGGCAGGGGATCGATTTCTGTAGTGAATGTACTTGTCAAAGAACAATTTTCTAACTTTCATAACTTAACATTTTTATGGTTTTTCGTCAAGCAGAGTTAGGCTAATGGGGACGGGGGTTTGTGAGTATCGTCATTATGACATTCTTTCTGTCATCCCCGTGAAAACGGGGATCCAGAGTTTCTTTTCTGGATTCCCGCCTGCGCGGGAATGACAGAAAAAGCAAAGGAATAATAGAAAAAATCTGAGAATGACAGAAAATAATTTCAGTGCTAGTCTTACTGTCATAAGTCGCTTTTCTAGGTGCTTGTTATAAGTTAAAAATTATAAGTTAATTGTATGAAACAATCACAACTATTTACCAAGGTTTTGCGGAATTCGCCGAGGGGTGAGGTGGCGGTGAATGCACAGCTTTTGGAGCGGGGCGGATTTGTGTTTAAGAATTCTGGGGGCGTGTATTCGTATTTGCCGCTTGGGTGGAGAGTTTTGCAAAATATCGCGCGCATTATTCGCGAAGAAATGGATGCCGTGGGAGGGCAGGAAATGTTTATGCCCGCGCTTGTGGAGAAAAAATATTTGGAAGCGACGGGGCGATTTGATTTGCCGGTCGGTTTCGACGCGATCGAGAAAAATGGCAAGAGCCCGAACTTTTCTCTCGGTTGGACGCACGAAGAAGTGCTCACCGCAATCGCGACAAAATATATCAGTTCGTATAACGACCTTCCATTTTCCGCATACCAGATTCAGACCAAATTCCGGAATGAAGCGCGGGCAAAGTCCGGTATGCTGCGCGGGAAAGAATTTATGATGAAAGATTTATACAGCTTTCATGAGTCCGAAGAGGATTTGAACAGGTATTATGAGTCGGTCGCGGTTGCGTATCACAAAATTTTTAACCGCGTTGGACTCAAAGCTATTTATACGCTTGCTGCGGGAGGGGATTTCACGGCAAAAAATACCCACGAGTTTCAAGTTGTTTCCGATGTTGGTGAGGATACCATTTATGTGTGCGAAAAGTGCGATTACGCCGAGAATAAAGAGATCTCGAAGCTCAAAGACGGCGATAAGTGCCCCGCATGTGACGGAGAAATCAAAGAAAAGAAATCTATTGAGGTCGGGAATATTTTCCCGCTCGGAACAAAATATTCGGAAGCATTTAATTTGCAATTTACCGACAAAACTGGAGCGAAGAAGCCGGTGGTGATGGGCTCGTATGGCATCGGGCTCGGGCGCTTGATGGGAACGGTTGTGGAATTATTCCACGATGAAGGTGGAATCCGATGGCCGGAATCGATCGCTCCGTATCATGTGCACCTTCTTGCGCTCAATGGCGCAAACGGCGAAAAATTATATCAAGCTTTACAGGAGAAGGGCGTTCAGGTACTTTATGACGACAGAGATGAGTCTGCCGGAGGCAAGCTTGTCGAGGCGGATGTTATAGGAATCCCGTGGCGGCTCGTGGTAAGCCCAAAGCTTGATGGGAAAGTTGAGATTAAAAAGAGGAGCGCGGAGGGAACAGAAATCGTTAGTGCGGATGTCGGTGAGATACTCAAAAAAATAACCAATCATAAAAAATGAAATTTCTCGATAATTTTTTTATGGACATCGGTATTGATCTTGGCACCGCAAATTCACTCGTTTATTTAAAAAATAAGGGTATTGTCATTAACGAGCCGACGGTCGCCGCCGTAAACACAAAGACGAATAAAATAATGGCGGTGGGCGAGGAGGCAAAGAAGATGTTAGGGCGCACGCCTCCGCACATCAGCGTGGTGCGGCCGCTCATAAACGGCGTGATATCGGATTTCGACATGACGCAGGAATTTTTGCGCGAGCTTCTGCGGCGACTGCGCACGAACCGAGTCTTGAGTTACCGGCGGGCAATTCTTGCGATACCGAATGATCTTACGGAGGTAGAGCGAAAATCGGTTGAGGACGCGGCGGTGAACACCGGCTGTTCGCATGTGTTTTTGATGGAGTCACCGATCGCGGCGGCGCTCGGCGCCGGGCTTCCCATAGCAGAGCCGACAGCGAGCCTGATTGTGGACATCGGTGGCGGTACTACGGATATAGATGTTATTTCTCTTGGTGGGACGGTTGTTTCAAAAACGCTCAAAATTGCGGGAGATAAGTTTAACGAAGACATAACGCGCTTTGTGCGGGATGAATTCCGGCTGGCGATAGGCGAGTCCACTGCTGAATTTGCAAAAATTTCCGTTGGCTCTGCTTTGCCCACAAACGAAAAGCTCGACGTGGCTATTCGCGGGCGTGACTTTGCGACAGGACTTCCGCGCGAAGTTATTATAAAAGATAATCATGTGCGCGTAGCGCTCAGTAAGTCCCTTATTTCAATCGTGGAATCAATTCACGAAGTTATCGAGACGACTCCGCCGGAGCTTGTTGGTGATATTTTGAGTCGCGGAATTTATTTGTGCGGTGGCGGCGCACTGCTTCGCGGTATCGGCGAACTGATCAATAAGGAGGTTTGCGTCCCCGTGCATATCGTTGAAAATCCACTGACGTGCGTTGCGCGCGGGCTCGGCGCTATGGTTGAGGAATTTGACCTCAATAAAGCATTTTTGAGCGCATCGCCCAAGCCGCTTTCGATAAATCTGTAATGGTGCTAATCCCATTAGAAGCCGCGATCGCTTGATGTATTACACACAATTTACCTTATGAAAAATACTCATTTTATCAAAGTTCGCAGAAGCGCGGTGATCGCGATCTGCTTCTAACGGGATGAAGAAAAAGTTTTCATTTTTATTTATCCTTTTGGCAGTTGAGCTTGCCTTGCTCGTTTTTAAACCGTTTTATGGATGGAGCATCAGGGCGCTCTTGGCGCCAACTCCCGGAATATCATCATCGGGATCGGGCGTTACTGCGGAGAACGAGATGCTCAAAGCCAAAGTTGCCGAGCTCGAGAGTATTAAGGCACAGATTCCTCAAAAAACGGAAAAGTATACTCGTGCGATAGTTTATTCCCGATACCCGTTCAATTTTAAGAATGAGTTACTTCTGAACGTGGGATCGAAGGAGGGTATTCTTAAAGGGAAGGCGGTAACTTTTGGAGGCGTGCTTATCGGAAAAGTTGAAAATGTGTTTGAGGAAACATCGCTTGTCGAGACGGTGTTCAACGATTCATTTCAGCTTGCCGTACGAATTGGTACGGGCGGAGTGCAAGCGCTTCTCACTGGCGGGTCAACCGTTTCACTCGGGTTGATTTCGGGAACCGCTACTGTCCAAAAAGGAGATATTGTTTATTCCGCCGCCGCCGGCTTTCCGTATGGTTTGCCGCTTGGCGAGATTGACGGCGTTCGGGTGTCCGACGACAAGCTGTTTCAAGTTGCAACGCTCGCCGTTCCGTATGACACCGGGGATATCGCGACGGTGCTTATTGCCCAATGATAAAGGAACGAGTTATTGCCGGATTATTGCTTGTCTCGCTCGCGATAGCGCTTCAGCTTTTCATCGGCGATATTCGGGGTATATGGTTTGATTTTGCCCTTGCGGCGCTCATCTCGCTTTCCTTTCTGCTTAATTTTTTTGAAATTCTTTTTTTAGTTTTGTTTGCGGCGTACATTTTAAACTGGCAGCCCGGAATGAGCTTTGAGCTTCTTGTTTTTGCCGCGCTGCCCATCGGCTCATTTCTTCTCCGAAAGTTTCTTCCCTTTGAGCCGTGGATAGGGAATATGGTGCTCAGCTTCTTTGGCGTAGCTATTTTTTACTCTTTGTTTGGTATCCATATTATCATGCATACCCCTGCACTTTTTTTTGCCGACATTGCGGCAAGCATTGTCTGTTCGGTGGCTGTTTTTAAAACAATGGTTTCTTTTTTCCCAGCGGAAGATTTAGATTTTTAAATCGCCTTTTGCCGAGAGTGCGTATTTTTTCTTTCGGAGGAATGCGAAATAACCAGATGCGGCAATCATCGCGGCGTTATCGAGGTTATATCTTTTTTCCGGCACGAAAAAATTCAGCTTATGTTTTTCCGCTTCCTGTTTTACTATATTTCTCAGCATATTGTTTGCAGCGACTCCGCCGGAAACAAGAATCGTCTTTGCGCCATATTCGCGCGTCGCTACCATGGCTTTATACACGAGTACGTCGAGCGCCGCCTTTTGGAAACTTGCCGCGATATCGGTTTTTTTCGCTTCCGGATTATTTTTTATGTAATAGAGAACGGACGTTTTGAGTCCTGAAAAACTGAAATTATAGCTTTTGTCCCGCATCATCGGCCGTGGAAAATGTATCGCGTTTGAGTTTCCAGTTTTTGCTATTTTCTCGATCTCCGGACCACCCGGATAGGGGAGCCCCAGAAGACGTGCAACTTTATCAAACGCTTCTCCGGCGGCGTCGTCCACCGTTTCGCCAAGCTTTTTCCATTTCGAAAAGGACTCCATGTGAAGAAGGATCGTGTGTCCGCCACTTACGATGAGGGCGATCGCGGGAAAGATTGATGTATGACTTTTAACTTTTTCCGCCCGAGGCGGATCCGCCTTTGTCGGAAACTTGTGACTTTTTTGGGGCAGTAAAAAACTGTACAGATGCCCTTCCAAATGGTTTGCGCCGATGAGCAGCTTTTTATATTTTTCTGCGAGGTTTTTCGCGAAATTAATTCCCGTCCAAAGAGCGGGTTCCAGTCCCGGACCGACAGTAACAGTTATTAAATCTATCGACACATTTTTCATTTTTGATTTTTCATTTTTGATTTTCAAAAACCCTGCCTTCGAAAGTTTGTTTAATAACATAGGAAGGTTTTTGATATGCTCGCGCTTCGCGAGATTGGGAACCACGCCACCGAACGGTGCGTGAATTTTAATCTGCGATGAAACAAGATTTTCTATAACGCGAAATTTTGGCCGCGAAAGTCCGCCTTTCGCTTCGATGAGCGCGATTCCCGTTTCGTCGCAGCTGGTTTCGATTCCTAAAATAATCATTGTCACGAAGTATTCCCATTATTCTTCACTACGCGAAGCCGGTCAAGAAATGCAGGTATGGGGTGTGTGGCCTTTTTTTATAGTATCTATCATAATGCAGGCAGCATCATTAACATCTGAAACTCAATATACCGAAATGTTATATGAAAAATTCTCCTCACAATGACTTTTCCGAAGAATGCAGGCGACACAAATATTTTCAAATTGGCGCAGGGATAGCATCCGCGTGCGCGGTCATCGTCGCATGGGCGGGACTTTGGTTACGGGGTCGCAACTCCTCGCTTATCTGGCAGGTGGGACACTATATCGTTGCCATTGTAATCACGGTTTGGCTTCTATACCGGTTTTACAAGCTCGTCGGTCGCCGTTGCCAATGCGGGCGGATCTTTGCGCTACTCCGCTTGAATAAAATGTATCTCGCGCCGGATGAAACTATCTCGATTCGCAGTACTAAAAAACGTCTTCGCTGGTGGATTCGCCGAGTTTTTAAAGAGACGTTTATTGTCTGTGAATGCGGCCGGGTCGAATGCGTGAAGCGTTCCACCGACCCTGTTTCGGTTTTCCACGCATGGTGGGTGAAGCTCATTGATCGTCGCCAGTATTTTCCCGACCCTCGCCTTGCTTTCGCTTCTCAAAAAGCTTTGCGTCGCATGGGGACTCCAAATGCGCTCAAGGAAAATCCCGAACGTGATACGCCGCCGTTCAGGATTCTGCCCACGGTAACGTGGGATCCTCCGGACGATCCGGAAATCTGACCAAGAAAACATCAACTGGCCTTTTCCATAAAAGTGGGAGAGGCCGTTTGTTTTTTTAGTCATAGGGCGCTGTTTGGTTTGGATTCTGGCTAGAGGTTAGAAACGAAAAAAGCAATTCGAGAAGATCTGAAAAATGTCAATTTCATAGTAGCTCGTTATTACCATATAGGAGTTATCCACAGTCTCAGAAGATACATAATGATATAATTCTGCTATGCTAATAAGGTCGATAAACCAAAAACTAATATAAAATATAAATAAAAAATCATGAAAAAATATTTCGTCGGTGTTTTTGCTTTGATAGTTGGAGCTTTGCCACTATTCTCATCTGCTCAAACCGCTCCCTTACAGCCGTTGTCCGTTTGTACGGACTTCAAAATGAATTTGAAGATGGGTTTTTCAAACGATCCGGCAACGCAGATTGCGATACTTAACCTTCAGTCGGCTTTACTCAAGGAAGGATTTACAATAAATTCAATAGAGCTTGGTCAGTTCGGAAAAGATACAAAAGCTGCGGTAAAAGCATTCCAAGAAAAATACAGCGACGATATTCTTGCACCTTTTGAAATTACAAAAGGAACGGGATATTTCGGCGCTATAAGCAGGTTAAAAATGCAGGCACTCTATGGTTGTAGAGCTGCGGTTACTCCCGCTGTACCTCGGGGCAGTAACGTAAGTATCCAGATATTGAATCTCATTCTGGACTCAAATGGGGTGAGCGCGACTATCTGCAACAACGGAAAAACGAATTTACCGACGGTGCCTTTTCGCATACGGTTGAATGGCATCAATCGTGATTTCGAAGCTATCGGAGCGCAACAAGCCGGTGTGTGCACAAGTGATACATGGAAGTATGAAACATGGGGTCTTTCGTATGATCCAGGCACCACTTTTACCGCAATCTCGCTTTTAGATCCTAATGGAGTATATAAGACTGATGTGCTTGAATATCCGGGGAATGCTTCGACTACCATTTCGGTGCCGGTCGTGCCCGGCTATCACCTTTCGGTAAGAAGCATGGTCTTAAAGAGCAATGGTTTACAGGCCACCTTCTGTAATCTTGGTAGCCAGGATGTAACAAGTTTCCCGGTTAATATAACGGTCAATGGCATAATGAAGAGCTTTGATATTTCAGACGTGTATAAAGCGGGGAAATGTCAGCCAAGGCAATGGACGTACGACAATTGGGGTGTAACCTATATACCCGGAATGACGTTTACCGCGACCATATCAGTTGATCCGACCAATACCTATAAAGAAACGAACGAATTCGACAACGTGGCGACTGCCGTAGGAACTCTCTAAAAACGTTTTACTTAGTTTAAAGTATCGTTTTATAGACAAAGTGCCGAAGAAATAATCTTCGGCACTTCGGTGTTTGTATATTCTAAAGTATGCTCGCACAGAAATTTCTTCGTCCACTCGCGCCACTTCCTTTTTCCATTCCATTCCCCTTGGTACGCCAACCTCACCGAAATTCAAAAACCCTTTTAGGGGCTTCTGAATTTCAGTACGTAGCGCCAAGGGGAAGTGAACGTTGCTTCGCTCCCTAAGAACCCTCGGTTCCGAATAACTTCCTACATGGAGAACCGAGCGCGGTTCCCCGACCCGCTTCGCCAAAGCTTCAGCGAGGCGAGCCCCCTCCGCTGTTCGATTCCCTTTGGCGAACTAAATTTCAGAAATTCAAAAACCCCTTTTGGGGGCTTCTGAATTTCAGCACGTAGCGCCAAGGGGAATCGAACCCCTGTTCCCGCCGTGAAAGGGCGATGTCCTAGCCGCTAGACGATGGCGCCGATATCCTTCCCGTAGAGTGTATTGAATTTTCCTTACATCTTCAAGTCCCGTGCGTGTTCCAGTCGTTTCCGGATGGGCAGACTGAAAGTGAATATAGTATAATACAAAGTATGCACCGGATGTTATTTAAAAAGTTTTTTTCTCGGCGGAGCGCGTTTAGTATTATCGAACTCCTCATCTTCGCTGCGATTTTTACCGTTCTCATGGTCGCGTTTATCTCGATCACCGTTACGATCACCGCGGTTCATACGCGGCAGACGGGAGTTGCAGAAGTAAATCAACAAAGCCAATTCCTTCTGCAGCAAATGCAAAATTATATCGAGCGCGCGAGCATGATAGAGCTTGAGCCCGATGTCGTCTCATCAACGCTCAAGTTGAGGATGGCTGAGAGTGCTGAAGATCCCACCTATCTGTATCTCGCAAGCAGTACGGTATATCTGCAGCAGGGCAGCTCGACGGCGCAGCCACTTACATCCAGCAGGGTGAATGTTTCAAATCTTAGTTTTACCAAAAAAATGAATTCGCCGGCGCATGATTCGGTAAGTATTTCTTTCATCGTCGCGTTTAATTCGCAAAATCTCAAACAGGCTTTTACCCAAACACTGCAGAGTGCTATCGCGCGCGTTTCTGCCGCGACGTTTGATTTCAACATCGTTCCGTCGTCAACCGCAAGCGGCGTTTATAAGCTTGGCGTAAGCGGCCAGACATGGAGTTCGATAAACGATCTTATTTATTTCAGCGGATCGAATGTGGGAATTGGCGTATCTTCTCCAAATGCGAAACTGCAGATAAGTGGCGGAGATGTGTACGTTGATACCGGAAATTACGGAGTAACATTGCGCGATACGATTGGCGTTTGCTGGAGAGTAACAGTTTCAACCACCGGAACTTTGAGGACAGCATCTTCCGTGTGTCCATAAAAATGTTACAATAAAATATCAACTTTCTATGAAGCTCGATATCAAAAGCACAGTTGGAGTTGTAGGAGCGGTCATCGTGGTCATTTTTATAGTGATCGCAGTTTTTATGCGCACGCCGGGAAATGTGTCAACTCACAATGAGCCGATAAGCGCCGAAACCACACGCGCGCCTGTAGTGGCGGTTACATCAATGACACGCGAAACTGTGCCCGAGAATATCCTGGTTCCGGAAAAGAATTCCGCGAACGTTTCTCGAAATGTCGCGGTGCCACAAGTGGTTTCCCGCGGAAGTTCCTCAGATGATTCTTCATATCGCAGCTTTGATATCAAAATAGCGAGCGGGCATTTTACCCCGGATACCGTCATTGTGAATATGTGGGATACGACGAACATAAATATTACTGCAGTTGATGCGAACTACGGTTTTACGCAGCCAGATTATGGCATAGGAGGGACTGTGGCAAAAGATTTGATTAAAAAGGGAACGACCAAAAAAATACAGTTCAACGCCAGCGCTTCAGGCAAATTCATGTTTTACTGCGCTTCGTGCGGCGGGCCGTCGAAAGGCCCCGTGGGGTATTTGATAGTAGTTCAGAAATAAATTGAGAAAAAAAATATGAAAACAAAACAGGTTGTGAGCATTTTGATTATCGTCGCTGTTCTTGTCGCATTGGGGGTGTGGATAGGGCTTTCTGTTTTCTCGTCCCGTGTGCCAAATCCTTCCGGGGTATCTCCGTATACGGCGCTCTATATGACGACCGGAGACATCTATTTCGGAAAGTTCAGTAAATTTCCGGAGCCGCACATGACGGATGTTTGGTTTTTGCAGAGAAGCACAACTCAAAACAATCAACAGCAATTTGGCATAGTGCCTTTTGGAACGGCATTTTGGGGGCCGGTGGATGACGTACATTTCAGTTCGAATCAAATTTTATTCCGGGCGCGTTTAAGAAACGACAGCCAGGTTGTGAAGCTGATGGAAAATCCATCACTTATTCAGCAGCAAAATAATACAGTGCCGTCACAGCAAACTCCGGCTGGAGGCGCTTTCAAAGGCCCATCCGGACAACCGCCTTCGCAAAATCCATAAGAAATAAAACATGAAAATATTTTTATAAATGTCCCTCTCTCGAAAAATAGTCGCTGTATGTGCGGCGGGAATTTCTCTCATTGCGGTTTATTCGCTTATCGCGTTTGCATTTGGCCCGGCGCAGGGACAAAGTCCTGGCTCTGGTTCGGGCGTAATTTCTTCCGATGGCGCAAATAATATTGCGATCGGCACGTCAACCACGCAGGCGAATGTGAAGCTTCTTGTCGTCGGTTCTTCGACGAGCGCGGGTGATTTTGCGATCAAAGTTTTAAAGTCGAGTGGAGCGCCGATTTTTTATGTTCAAAACGACGGTAGCGTCTCCATTGCGACAACGACCATTGGAAACGGCAATGCGCTTACGGTTGACGGAACTATTTATTCAAGCAATAACTTCAGCGGATCAGTTACGGCAAACAACGTAACGCCGGGGGTGTTTGATGGAGCTTCGGGCGGAAACTACGCGTTTAACGGTTGGCTTGGAGTTGCAACGACGACCCAGGTAGGCTTGCCCGCAGCGCTTTCCGTATATGGCAATTCATATTTTACCGGGAAAATGTCCCTTGGAACTACTACTGTTCCATCATTTAGCGATGCATTGACGATTGACGGCAACGTAAAAATTCTTGGAACGGGAAATTTAACTATTACAAGCGGAAATCTTTCGGTAGACAGCGGAGGTAGTTCATACTATAAGGGAGCATTGGCGGTGGGAACCAGTTCTAATCCAGGTGTTTTTAGTGTAGGATCGGGGAGCTCTAAACTTCTTATGGTTTCGAATACCGGAGTGGGAATTATGAAGATCAACAGCCCTTTTTATGCGCTTGATGTGAGCGGAACGGTGAATGCGGTGACATTCATCGGAAATATCGGGGCGGGGAACGTGACTGCGGGAAGTTTCGGATCGGGCACTTTTACTTTTCCGTCACTCCTCGGTGTCGGCTCTGCGGTCGCGCCCTCGAGCACGCTTACCGTAACGGGGGACATTTATGCGTCGGGCAACGTCGCAGTCGGAGGAATATTTTTGGGGAACGGGACAGTGCCCATCGGCGCAGTTCTTCCGTGGCTTAAGAGTTTGGGCGGCACTCCGGCTCTGCCTTCGAATTTTGCGGAATGCAACGGGCAGACAATCAACGACGCGGCAAGCCCCTATAACGGAATTGCGATTCCCGACCTCAACGGGAATAATTATTTCCTGCGGGGCAATTCCACGTCGAGCGCGACGGGAGGCATAGCGCTCACCACGACAACCACAAGCGGAATTTCGGCTAATGCCGGAGCCAGTGTTTTTGTGACTGCTGTCAATTCAAACAACCTGCCTCCGTATTACAACGTCGTGTGGGTGATGCGGATCAAGTAAAATCGAAATAAAAAATAAAAAATTTTGAATTGTTTCATTTCGTCAGAATTTATCGTTTTTGATATTTGATATTTAATTTTTGATTTTTATTATTCCAGGTGAATCAGTTTTTCGAACGCATCGAGCTTTTCGGCGAGAAGCGGATGCTTTTTGAATTTCGGGTCGGTGGTGAGGAGCGCCGAGGCATCGCGGCGGCTTCCAACCACCAGCGCGAGATCTTTGAGACCGGACATCATGCTGTCCGGGAATCCCGTTTGCGATTCTCCCAAAAATTCTCCCGGGCCGCGCAGTTTCAAATCCCGTTCGGCGAGTTCAAATCCATTTTTCGCCTCGATGATCGCTTCGAGGCGCGACGCAGTAGAACTGCTTTCCGAATCGGTGAATAAAAAGCAATGCGATTGATGCTCGCCACGGCCAACACGTCCGCGAAACTGATAAATCTGCGCCAATCCGAATCGCTCGCTTCCTTCGATCATCATGATTGTGGCATTCGGAACATCAACGCCGACTTCAATAACTGATGTTGAAACGAGGATGTCGGTTTTTCCTTTGCGAAATTCATTCATGATCGCATTTTTTTCGTTTGCCTTTAGTTGTCCATGAAGTAGGGCAACAGAAAGCTCGGGGAAGATTTTTTTTGAAAGTTTTTCATATTCTTCCGTGGCTGATTTTACTTCCAGTTTTTTGAACAGTGGCGACCGATAATACTGTGAATTATTTTTTTCCGTTTCTTCGGGATTTTCTTCCGGCGGCAGAATGCGCGGACAGATAACAAATGCCTGTCTGCCCGCCTGAACCTCGGAGCGAATAAATTCGTACGCGCTGTTTCGCTCGTGCGGGGGAACTATTTTTGTTATCACGCGTTTTCTTCCCGCCGGCATTTCCTCAATGAGCGAAATATCCAAATCTCCGAAAACCGTGAGCATAAGCGTTCGAGGAATTGGCGTCGCGCTCATGCTCAAAAAATGGGGGATCGGCACATTTTTTTCGGTTCCGGTGGCTAAAAGTGCCCGCTGGCGGACGCCAAAGCGGTGTTGTTCGTCTATCACAACCAGACCTATTTTTTTAAATGTGACCGATCCTTTATTTTTTCTGGAAATAAGGGAGTGTGTCCCTACGACAATCTCGATGTCTCCGGATGCTATTTTGCGGGTCAGCGTATCTTTTTTTATTTCCGCGTGGAGATCCGCTTCATATAATACCTTTGCCGTGCTTCCGGTAAGGATTCCGATTGCGGGCTTGTGCGGCAATTCAAGCAGTGCGAGAAGTTTTCCCAGTGTTGCAAAATGTTGGTTTGCCAAAACCTCTGTCGGCGCCATGATCGCGGTTTGGTATCCGTTTCGCGCCGCGACGAACGCGGCGAGGGCTGCAACCACTGTTTTTCCAGAGCCGACATCCCCCTGAAGCAGGCGATTCATCGGTCTCGGCCGTTCCATGTCTTTCAGAATTTCCCACAGCGACCGTTTTTGGGAAAAGGTAAGCTCAAATGGCAACGCGGCGATCATTTTTTTCAGCTCCTCGAGATAGGTTTTGATCGTCGGTGCTTTTGCTTCGGCGAGTTTTTCCTTGCGGCGAAGATTGACAAGCTGGAGCAAGAAAAGATTTTCGAACGCGAACCGGCGACGGGCGGATTCGGCATCCGCGATTTTATCCGGAAAGTGAATAGCGTGAAGCGCAGCGCTGATTTCCGGAAACGCCCGTTCGTGAAGGATTGTTTCCGGCAGCCACTCTTCGATGTCCTCACTATTGCCGAGTACACGCTGGATCAGGAATCGGATCCCGCGCGATGTAAACCCGCGGGTTTCGGAATACACCGGAACGAGCCGCGCGGTGTGCATGGTCGTTTTCTTTTTTGTGTCTACAAATTCGTATGCCGGGTTTCTTAAATACAGATCGGAGTTTGTCATTCCCACTTTTCCGGATAAATTGGCGACGCGTCCGGGTTTCAGCGTTTGCAGAATATACGGCTGATTAAACCAAATTGCTTTGATTGAACCGCTCTCATCGGTAATCACAGCTTCAACTATCGTGATATTTTTTCGCCACGCACGGCGCATCTCTATGTCCTCAACTGTGCCCCGTATTGTTGCGAGCTGGCCGGGAGCTACGTCAGAAATTTTATATACGTCCGAAAAATCCTCATATCGAACGGGAAAGTGCCATAGAAGATCGTGAACGGTGCGGAGTCCAAGCTTCTGAAGTTTTTTTAAAAAGCCGGTGGGAATCCCGGGCGTCTCCGAAAGGGGAGTGTCTAGCTGTGTCCCGCCCATCTCGTTAGAGATAGGAAACGCTCTGCGTTTCCGTTAATTTTACACATGACAGATACACATTACTAGATTTTGTAAAAGCATAAACCATATAAACAAAGATGGGGTATCTCTAACCGGACCCATGTGCAGGACATTATACCACTCTTGGTAGATGAATACGAACGCCCGCGGGCGGCATTTTTTGTGTTTCACTACGTATTCAAAAATATTGACTTATTTTTATAAAGTATGTATGTTTCCTTTCTAAGCCAGATTGGGGGACTTCTTGAAATAGTCGTCCTCTTGATACGGCTTATCATTAAGCACCTTGATAATAAGGTCAGTAACACGAAAGAAACACTGAAACACGGTTAATGAAAGGAAACAGTTATGAAAAGAAGTACATTAGTATCGGGAATTGTCGCCTTGTGGTTTTTGAACCCGGGAATTGGCTTCGCTGCGGGCAGCATCACCATCCAGCCGGATCCGGCGCCTCCGTCGCTTTCCGTTCCAGAAGGAGGTGCGCGGCTTACCTTCAGCTCAATGAGTCTTGTGCCGGTATCTCAGGCGGGGGTGGCAAACAGCATCGTCGTCACGCGGGGTGGCACTGCTCCGGCTCAGGCCTTCTCGAGCATCGTCGCTCTCGATGATTTTGGGAGAGTAATTGGCAGGTCACTGCCTAATACCTCGGGCTCAGACACTGTTATCGCGCTCAACGAACCGTTGCTTCCGGGGCATTCATACAAGATCGTTGTTGCGGGAGATTTTGCACAGGACTTATCGCAGTGGCATGGCCGCACGGTGAGTCTTGCAATCACCCGAATCAATGCATCGTTGCCTTTGATCGGTTCGCTTCCAGCGGGGGCAACGCACACCATTGACTCCATTACGGTGGGGTCGCTCGACATCGCCCCCGTTTCTCCGATCAACGAGATCGCGGCCATCGGGCTCCGGCAGCAACTCTTCGGCCAGTTTGCGTACAATGTTGGAATCGAAGAACCGATAGTTGTGGGAGGGACCGAATTCAACATCTTCTCATGGTCGAGTTCGCCCCTCAGTTATACAAGCGTGGTGCTCATGGAAGGATCAACTGTGCTTGCGGGACCGATTGATGTGACCCCAACTTCCGATCCATTCGTAAGCGCTGGCACGTTCTATCAATTCGTGCCACTGTCTCAGGGAACCCATATCTTGAGCGTGAGGGGAGTCGTTAACGGCTCCGTTTCTCCGGGAGATATGGTTGCCGTGTCTATTGACGCTTCACGGATTCATCACGTTCGTGGGAAGGTTTGGGGCTATGAATTGGTACGAAATGGCGAGGTGTTCAGCGATTCTGTCCCGGTTCTCGGGCCTTCGCTTGTCATCAGTCTCCTCGATGGTTCGGAGCCAGCGACCGTTGTCACTGGTTCCAGACAGGTGCAACTCGCGATATACGTGCTCGACGCGTCAAATTCAAGTGAAGATATCCGGCTCTTTCAACTGCCGGTTTCACTCTTTTTCACTGGGACGACCGACGTCGAAAACGTCAATCTGTACGACTGCGGCTCTGTTGCATCGGGCGTGTTCTTGAGCACGAACGCCACACAGCGGTTTTGGGCATTCGCCTTCACCAACGCGCTGGTTGTACGGCGGGGTGAAGTGAAACTCCTTATTCTGCGTGCAGATGTTTTGTCTGCGCCCGGCGCCACTATGCAATGGGGCGTTGTGGATACCGGAGGCAACATTCCGGGACAATGCGCGGTTTCCGCTTTGCCGATTACCACGCACTTCATAGCGAACCCGGGACAGGTCACGACCGTCATTGCGTCAGGAAGTCTGACGATCTTGCCGTCTCCGACTCTTCCTCGGCGAATACAGGGAGGGGTAAACAGTACGCTTGTCGAATTTGTTCTTCAGGCGAATGACGAGTCGGTGAACGGCAATGGCGCCACAATTGACGTACCGATAACGCTCACGCGTACCAACGGTTCCGGTGGCACCTCATCGCTTCTCGATCTGAATCCAATCCAGGTCGTAAGCACATCGGGAACCGGCTTTGCGTCCAGGGTGACGCTCACGCTCACGCCATCAACGGATGTTCTCCACGGCGTGATCTCGATCACCGGCAACAGAAACTTCCGGTTCGAAAAGGACACGCCGGTCACCGTCCGGCTCACCGGTACAGTTACCACATCTCTTCACACGGGAGATAAGCTCACGTTCGACATTGACGGCAGTCGGTTCGCGAACTTCAAGGGCGAAACCTCCGCGAGAGTTGTGCCGGTTAACGGCCGACTCCTCATTGATATGCTCGTGCAGTGCAATCCGGCACAGCTCGACTTCATCAGAGTTACTCCAAGCAGGCTCAACGGGCTTCCGGACTTGGTGGAAGTTCGGTTCTTTGTTATGAGCGGTGCTCTCTATAAGATTCAGACTTCAACCGACATGAATGTCTGGGTTGACGTGACACCGTTCCCACTCAGTGACAGCAACGGCTATATCCAGTACGGCTTTGCGATCGAGCCAAGCCCAACAGGGGTTCGGTTTTATCGGGCCGTCGTCGTTCAGTAAGCGCAGAATTGCGCACAATCCAAGGGGTTTGAGAAGCGAAAGCACTCAAACCCCTTTTTTATTTTCCGATGTGCGCCCAGCAGGGAGTCGAACGTCGCTTCGCTCCTTCGGAACCCTCGGTTCCGAATAACTTCCTACACGGAGGGAACCCGGCTGCGTTCCCTCCGACCCGCTTCGCCGAAGCTTCAGCGAGGCGAGCCCCCTCCGCTGTTCGAATCCTGCTGTGTGCGCCCAGCAGGGAGTCGAACAAAATTTTACTAAAGTAAAATTTTCTCAAACCCCTCGGTTTGAGAAAATCCGCCACGGGAAAACTCTCGTTTTCCCGACCCCTTTCCCGTTCGAATCCTGCTGGTGTCAAACTTCGTGTGCCCCCAGCAGGATTCGAACCTGCGACCATCTCCTTAAGAGGGAGTTGCTCTACCAACTGAGCTATAGGGGCGAGATCTTTTACTATATAAGTCTAAAAGGTATTGTATACAAATTTGTTATAATTTAAAAGAATCATATGCCAAAAGAAAGAAACAAAGCTGTTTCAGCTTCATATTTATTTTTGCGAAAGGAAAATGAAATTTTAATCTTGCGGCGGCAGGGTTCCGGCTATTACGACAACTGGTATTCCGTGCCCGCTGGTCATGTTGAGGCGGGAGAATTGCCAATTGGGGCGTTGATTCGGGAAGTTCGTGAAGAGGTCGGGATCGTTATCGCTCCGGAAGATATAAAATTTGCGCATATGATGTATCGCTCGAAACTCGATGATACCGGCGAGAGGGTCGACTTATTCTTTGAGGTGAAAAAATGGAGGGGAGAAATAACGAATGTCGAACCGGATAAGTGTAGTGAGCTTCGGTGGATTTCTATTGATGTGCTCCCAGAAAATACTATCCGCTTCGTAAAAGAAGCGATTCTGAATTATAAAAATGGAATTCCATATTCAGAGATAGGAATAACACATCCGGCGTCAATCGAGGCTGTTCGGGTAAATAAAGCGAAGTAATATGTTTAAAAAATGCAAAGACCCAGAGGTTGGCTGGGTCTTTGTTTGTTGTGGGGTGGCCAGCTATACAGCGGCCGTATTGAGGGATTTTTCTTTCGCGAGGTATGGGGAAATGGCCGCGTCTTGTTCACCCGTCAGAATGATGTCGGCTTCACAACTTCCGAGGAGCTCTTCAATCATATTCCAGGCAGGGACTAATCCGTGATCGAAGCAATCCTGATCAATGTATCGTCTGTTGCGGATGCTTTGCAGTGTTTGGAATAAGTCTTTCACTTTCATAATTTTCAGTTTTTAACGTTAAACCGCTACGAATAGCGTAGCAATAATATAATACTGATTCAAGCGAGAAAGATACCGCAAGTGTACCCAAGTTTTTGTTTGTGTTTCCGAAAGGAATCGAACTACTCACTCGCAGACTCGCTCCGCTTTCAGAACCCTCGGTTCTCAATTCTTTCCTATACGGGGAACCGAGCGCGGTTCCCCGGCCCCCTCCGCTGTTCGAATCCTGCCGGTTCGCAAACATGAAAAAAAGACGCCACAAGAGCGTCTCTTTTTCATGTGCCTCCGTCAGGATTCGAACCTGAAACAACTGCTTCGAAGGCAGTGATGATATCCATTTCACCACGGAGGCCTTCCATTAATCTAGATGGTATACTATTTATACAAATATATTGCGCCGAAGTAAAACATCTATGGAAACATTTATCTTTCAAATCCTCATATTGATTTTTTCGGTTGTGGTACACGAAGTCTCGCACGGATATGTGGCGGAGTATTTGGGCGATCCGACTGCACGGCAGGCGGGGCGATTAACCTTAAACCCGATTAAACATCTCGATCTTTTCGGTTCATTTATTATTCCTATATCAATGTGGTTTCTCTCCCGTGGCAGCATGGTTTTTGGCTGGGCGAAGCCGGTGCCGTACAATCCGTACAATTTGCGTGATCCGGTAAGCGGGGGAGCGAAGATCGCCGCCGCCGGGCCGATTTCAAATTTTTCAATCGCGATTATTTTTTCGGTTGCGTTTCGTATCCTCTATGCCACAAACCCTTCTTCGGTAATCCTGCTTCAAAGTTTTATGGCAATTGTGCAGGTGAATCTTCTTCTTGCCGTATTCAATCTCGTACCAATCCCGCCACTTGATGGCTCGAAGCTTTTGCCTGCTATTCTCCCGCGAAATGAAACCTCCGCCCGGATTTTTCATGTCTTGGAACAAAACGGGTTTATTTTGATTATTATTTTTCTTTTTTTCGGTTTTCAACTTATCCAGCCGATTATTGAAGCATTGTTCAATTTCTTTTTATTTTTTCCGTCATAATTTTTTTAAGTCATCAAATAAAAAAACAACACTCGCATTGGTTGCGAGTGTTTATTTTTGCCTTTCGGCTTTCGTTTAAGGATAGCGAGTACCGTTTTAAGATTTAAGACCGGTATGATTTTTCAATCCACCTCCGATTGACTCGGAGGAGGGCCGTCGGGAATGATTACGAACTTTCCTGGCCCTTTTTCCGGTTTTGGACCTATTAGGCTATCTTCTGGAATTTGGAGGATGGTAGAAACGTCTTGCCATGTTGCCGTAGGTTTCAAATCGAGGGCTTTCGCAAAACCTTCCCGCCATTTTCCACTTTCCCATCCTTGGCTCACTGGTAAAGCTCGAGCGTTGTCGGCGATTTCCAGTTCGTATTGTGTGCGGCTCCACTTCCCATCTTTGGTGTAGTGAGAAGACGCAACTCGGACATTTTTATCCGAGCCGCCATTAAACCAATATGGTTTTTCTCCAGCAGGGATAACTAGTAGTTTGTTTTGTCGTCCCCTAGAGCCAATTCCGTCTGTCCATGTGATGTTTTTCATAAGCAATGGAGTTGCGCTGTTTCTCGGATAGTACAAGTTTTCCGTCATCGGTTTTTGTTCAAAGACCAATGATTAAACTTCGTCTACCTCACACAAGGATAGCTCGATGGGAACTTACAACTGATCGACTTATAACTTTTAACTTGCAACCTATACCTAAATTCCCATTGAGCTATCTTTGTGTAACAGCGAACTGCTTTTTCAAAGAACTATTTCTCTATGAGCCAACCACTCGAATGAATGACTGTCTCAATTGAGTGGGCGATTGGGTTAGAACCTTTCGCCCATCTTATTTTGCAGTATCCGCTTGCTTAGCGCCGAGGAGCTTCCCCTCGGAATTACGCGCACACTTCGTAGTGCGATCACGCGAGTTCGGCGACATGCCAAACTACCAGAGCCGAGGTATCGGTCTCGCCGTATCGGCGAAGTGACGGAAAAATTTCATTTCCGCCCGGTGAAACACGGCCTTGACGGCGCTGAGGGGAACCTTCCCTTTCTCCGAGATCTCCGTGAGGGACAAACCTCCAAAGAGATAAACGCGGAGGAGATCGCGCTCGGTTTTGTTCGGAATGCGATCAATTGCTTCCTGAACTCCAGGAAGCGGGAATACCGACGTCTCGACTACTGATCCATTTGTTTTGTTCATAGCGATCTACTGCCGTCGTGTTTATAAAAAATTGGCAACACATCGCTATGAACAATAGTTCAAAGAGCTGTTTCCTTACGGCTAAAATATAACATGAAGTAGGGTATTTCGTCAAGTACTAAATAAATCATATAAAATAAGGGCTAAATTCAACCTGGATTTCCGTCTACGCGGGAATAACGGAAAGGAAAGCAGATATAGCGGTTTTTTTGACTTATATAACTTCCTGCCTTACAATCTCTTGGTTGCTTTGGTACAAGTTTATAAGTTTCAAGTTGAAAGTTTCAAGCTAAGTTTTAAGTTAGTTTTATGCCTACGCTTCATCAATTAATTAAAAAAGGACGGCATCCCTTGAAGGGCAAGACAAAAGCTCCGGCTTTGTCGTACTATTTTAATACCATCAGAAACCGGCCGATTGATTCAAGTTCGCCGTTTAAGCGGGGAGTATGTCTCAAAGTTTTCACCACCACGCCGAAGAAGCCGAACTCGGCTCTACGAAAAGTGTGCCGTGTGCGGCTCACGAATGGAATGGAGGTTACAGCGTACATTCCGGGAGAGGGACATAATTTGCAGGAGCACTCTATCGTTGTTATTCGCGGTGGAAGAGTAAAAGACCTTCCGGGTGTTCGGTACCACGTTGTGCGCGGTGTACTCGACACCGGCGGAGTGGACGGCAGAAAACAGCAACGGTCCAAGTATGGAGCAAAACGAGCAAAATAGTAATCACGAATAACACGAATCGAAGATAAATAACACGAATAAAATAGTAATCACGAATAACACGAATCAAAGCAAATAACGCGAATAACAAATGAGAAAAAAAAGAGTTTACAAAAAATTTTACGAAGCGGATCCGAGGTTTGAACGAATCGATATTGGTCGGTTTATTAACTATGTTATGGAACAGGGAAAGCGCTCGACCGCGGAACGAATTGTATATAGCGCATTCGACAGAATAAAAACAGTAACGAAAGAAGAGCCGACAGTAATATTCGACAAAGCCATTGAAAACGCATCGCCGCTTCTCGAAGTTGTTTCGCGGCGCGTAGGTGGAGCGAACTATCAGATTCCGGAAGAAGTTAAGCCGGAGAGGAAGTTTGTTCTCGCGCTTCGCTGGATCATTAATGCTGCCCGGAGCAAAAAGGGAAAGCCGATGGCGGAAAAGCTTGCGGATGAAATAATTGCGGCATCGAAAAATGAAGGAGCGGCGATCAAAAAGAAGCAGGACACGCACCGGATGGCGGAAGCGAACCGTGCCTTCGCGCATTTCGCGCGGAAGGCGAAAGTCTAGAGTATAGAATTTTCAATTATCAATTTTCAATTTTCAATGAATTTTGGAATTTCTTGTTTTTCATTGAAAATTAGAAATTGGTAATTAGAAATTTTAAATATTTATCATGCCCCGAACAAATCCCATAGAAAAAATCAGGAACATCGGAATTATTGCGCACATTGACGCCGGAAAGACCACGGTCTCCGAGCGCATTCTTTTTTATACCGGAGTTTCGCATAAGATCGGCGAGGTGCATACGGGCGACACCGTGATGGACTGGATGGAGCAGGAGCGCGAGCGGGGAATTACCATTACCTCGGCTGCGACGACGGCTTTTTGGATTTCAACATACCACAAAGGAGATAAAAAATTTGAGCATAGCATTAACCTTATTGATACACCGGGGCATATTGATTTCACTGTTGAGGTGAAGCGATCACTTCGAGTTCTTGACGGCGCTGTTGTTGTTTTTGATGGTGTTTCGGGCGTAGAGCCGCAGTCGGAGACGAACTGGCGGTATGCCGACGAATATAATGTTCCGAGAATTTGTTTTATAAATAAATTAGACCGGATGGGTGCGAGCTTTGAAGGAAGCCTGGCTTCGATAAAAGATCGGTTGACGGTGAATGCATTACCGGTGCAGCTTCCGATCGGACTCGAGGGAGATTTTGCGGGCATTGTCGATCTCTTGGTTAATAAAGCTTATAAATTTGAGGGCGAACACGGCGAGCGGATAATCGAAATTCCGATACCCGAAGACATGAAAGCAGAAGTCGAAAAGCGGCGGCACGAGCTTATTGAGAAAATTGCGGATAACGATGATGTGCTGATGCAGAAGTATCTCGACGGCAAAGCTCTTTCGGTTGAAGAGCTTCGCCCGATACTTCGGAAAGCGGTTATAGCAAACAAGATTGTGCCAGTTTTTTGCGGCTCGGCGCTTAAAAACAAAGGAACGCAGTTTGTGCTCGATGCAGTTGTGGAATATTTGCCCGCGCCTACCGATCTTTTGCCGGTGAAAGGAATTGACCCGAAAACTGAAGGCGAACTTTTCCGCAAGCCGACCGATGCGGAGCCGTTTACCGCGCTTGCGTTTAAGATCGCAACCGATCCTTATGTCGGTACGCTTACATACTTTAGAAATTATGCCGGAGTTTTGAAACGGGGATCGTATATTTTTAACTCTGTGAAGGGACAACAGGAGCGCATCGGCCGCGTGGTGCGGATGCACGCGAATGAGCGCGAAGAAGTTGAGGAAATTTATGCGGGAGAAATTGCAGCTATTGTCGGACTCAAAAATACAACGACCGGGGATACGCTTTGCGATCCCGAATCACCGATTATCCTCGAGAAAATTATTTTCCCAGAGCCTGTTATTGGTATTCGCATAGAGCCGAAGACGAAAGCCGACCAGGAAAAAATGGGTACTGCTCTTCACCGGCTTGCAGATGAAGATCCGACTTTCCGCGTGAAGGGTGATATCGAAACAGGGGACACTATCATTTCCGGCATGGGCGAACTACATCTCGAAATTATTGTAGACCGTATGAAGCGGGAATTTGGCGTGGATGCTACCGTGGGCAGACCGCAGGTTGCGTACAGAGAAACGATTACTGCAGAGGCCGAAGCAGAAGGCAAATATATCCGGCAGTCCGGCGGACGCGGACAATATGGACATGTTCGGATTCGCGTGAAGCCGCTTGAACGCGGAACCGGATTTGTATTTTTGGATGAAATCAAAGGAGGTGCAATTCCAAACGAATTTATTCCGGCGGTTGAAAAGGGTATCAAAGAAGCGCTCGACAAGGGTGTTGTTGCGCACTATCCGATTTCCGACGTTGAGGTGACGCTCTACGACGGATCGTTTCATGAAGTGGACTCGTCTGAGGCCGCGTTTAAGATCGCCGGTTCAATGGCGTTTCAGGAAGGCGTGAAGCGTGCGAAGCCGGTGATACTCGAGCCGATTATGAAAATCCAGATTTTGATTCCGACCGATTTCCTCGGCGAAGTAACCGGAAATTTGAACTCCAAGCGCGCGAGAATCGAGGAGATGATCGACCGGCCGAATATAAAAGTGATTAACGCAAAGGTGCCGCTGTCCGAAATGTTTGGTTACGCGACGGAAATCCGTTCGATGACGCAGGGCAGGGGATCGTTCACTATGGAATTCGACCGGTATGAAATTGCGCCGAATAATATCACGCAGTTGATTGTGGAAGGGAAAAAGAGATAATGAGAGATATCAGTAAGTATTTTGGAGCCCAGATATTTTTTCTGCTGAAAAAATTCTTCTGCCTCGCGCCGCCGCGCTCCGGATGCTTCCAAAACACTTACTGATATCTCATGGGGAGGAGAGGAGGATAAACCCGCACGGTTCCAAAAATCTATACTGAATTCTCTTTGGAGTGATGAGGGGAGCCGGATAAAAAAATCCCCACAAGAGAGCAAAGCTCCCTGTGGGGCGGGCCGGCGACCTGCTTTCGCAAAGTCGCCGGGTATATTAAAATTTTGATCGATTAACCATCCTTCGGAAGTCCACGGTGCGCGTTCTCGCGCGCAGTCTTGAGCAGGCTCCAGGCGCTGTCAATTTGACGCGCATGTCTCAATAGATCTTGCCCTCGGCGGCAACACTGGAGCACTTTGTCCAAAGCCATTTCAGCTTCATTGGCAGCTCGTATCAAGGTCGTATCTTCTGCTGCAAGCAAATCCAATGCCTCCCTATCTGAAATTCCCGCGCCGGAGTCGTTATCCAAAAATCCGAGCTCGCATTTCAACCATCCTGGACCCAGTCGGCGAGCCACCTCTTCGCGCCCAGCGAGCGTAAAAAGAATTTCTTTCTCCATCTTGGGCGTTTTCTTATTAAGTTCTACTTCTACCATATTTTTTCCTTTTCCACAGTTATATTATCGGCTTCCTGATTCCGCTCTGCCCAAGGCAGGGGAGGGAAGTTGATTTTGTTTCAAATTAACTGTCGTCAAAATAACATCAAACCTAAACTTTGTCCATGCAATTTTGGGCAGCAGCTATAAAGCAAACATAAATTTTAAATAAAAAAATCCGGCGGCCTGCTTTCGCAAAGTCGCCGGAAAATTTTGAAGGGCATTGTTTTTAGGCAGATGCCTTTATTCGCCTTTCTTACCCATCGCAGCCCTCGCAATCGCATCTGAAGGAGACAGCGGCACATCCACCTCATCTGTTTCAATCACCAAGCCAAAGATTCTTCCCTGATCGGCGATTGTCTGAAGAAAGCTGTGGCCGTCGTCCATCGTCATGTCGTACAGCTCCTCCCCGTCAATGCCAGCAATCCTCTCGCGAATATAAGTTGCCATATCTTCCGCGAAATTCCGGAAGAGATCTTCTGCAAATTCCAACGCGCGAGCTTCCTGCCATTTTTCTGGCGTCGCAAGTGCGGGCCATTCTTCCATGAAAATTTGTGCATCCACATTGCCCTCCCGCTTCGCCCAATCACTGACCGTGTCAAAAAACTCACCGAATGTTTTCATATATTACCTTTCTAGTTAAGTTGCTGTAGTCAGAATAAGTTGGATATTCAAAATATGCAACTGATAAAAAAAATCCGGCGGCTCGCTTTCGCAAGTCGCCGGTTACTTTTTTCTTGTTTTGGTGATTGCCTACTTTTCGGAGTCAAAAACCAAGAATTTCGCACCAGGCAACCAACTTTCTTTTCCCCAACGACCGAAACCCAGATATCTCTTCCGTTCTGTGGCGCCAACCCAAAAAGAGACGGCGAGACGCGAACCCCTCTCAATCCGAACCCCCGACTTGTATAGGGTCCCCAGGGCAATAATCCAGTTGCCTTCCTTCGGCCGGTTATTCAGGGTTGTGACCAATTCGGAAGGTTCGCCCGCGCGTAAGTGCAAACGATTGAACAGGTTAAGCGCTCCGTCGATGCTCATCTTAAAGTTGAACTCGATCAGTTTGGGTTCAACGTCTAGGACATCTGTCCTGATTCCAGATGGAGGGAAATTGGTTGAAGTTATTTCGTCCATGACATCGTCAAATTTCCCTTTGGCGATTAAATCCTCGAGGCTCATTCCATAATCAATATGGATTGTACCTAGAGAGGTGATTGTCCAGCGGAGAGGTCCTTTGCTTGGTTTTGGTCTGCGAATGAGAGGGGGATTGTGCTTGAGCGTGGGGTTTGTTTGGAGAATAGTCATTTTGAATCCTTTAGTTAATTGTTTCACTACAGCAGAAAATCTTCGGTGTACAAGAGCTTTCTGCTGGAGTGAAACGGATATCAAATTACTGCAGTTAAAATAGCATAAAAGAATCTTGGTGTCAATGGTTGCGGCGGTTATCCACAGCTTACTTGACATCAAGCCGTCTCCCCGTATAATAGCTTGGTACGAATGTGGCCCGTGAGGAGGCCATTACTTTTCTAGATAATAGAAAATAGATAATAGAAATAAAATAAAAATAAATTAACAAAAGTCGAAAGTTAAAAGTTATTAGTCATAATTTATAAACATATGGCAGAGAAAGAAAAATTTGCGAGAACTAAGCCCCACGTAAACGTCGGGACTATCGGACACGTTGACCACGGCAAGACCACGCTCACCGCCGCGATCACGCACGTGCTCCACATGAAGGGCTGGGCGAAAAAGGAAGAGTCGGTTGATCAGATTGATAACGCTCCGGAAGAGCGGGCTCGTGGCATTACGATCGCGCTCCATCACTCGGAATATGAATCCGAGAAACGGCACTATGCGCATATTGATGCTCCGGGACACGCAGACTACATTAAAAACATGATCACGGGTGCCGCCCAGATGGACGGTGCAATTTTGGTGGTCTCGGCCGCAGACGGCCCGATGCCTCAAACCCGCGAGCACATCTTGCTTGCCCGCCAAGTCGGCGTGCCGGCAATCGTTGTGTTTTTGAATAAAGTTGACCAAGTGGATGATAAAGAACTTGTTGACCTCGTTGAATCCGAAATTCGCGAGCTTCTCAAGAAATATGAATTTCCGGGAGACACCACTCCGGTGATCCGAGGTTCGGCGCTTAAGGCGCTTAATGCAAAGACAGCGGATGATGCAGATGCGAAACCGATCTTTGAACTTGCAAAAGCGCTCGATGAATTTATCCCGACACCTGTTCGCGATCTCGAGAAGCCGTTCTTGATGCCGATCGAAGACGTGTTCGCTATCGAAGGACGTGGAACCGTCGTCACCGGTCGCGTTGAACGCGGCAAGGTGAAAGTGAACGAGGAAATTGAAATCATCGGTTTGCGGCCGAATCAGAAGACAGTGGTTACCGGAATCGAAATGTTCAACAAGATTCTCGACGAAGGTATGGCCGGAGACAACGTCGGTATCTTGCTCCGCGGACTTAAGAAAGAAGACGTTGAGCGCGGACAGGTTATCGCAAAGCCGGGAAGTGTGCATCCGCACACCGAATTTGACTGCGAAGTATACATTCTCTCCAAGGAGGAAGGCGGACGACACTCGCCGTTCTTTGGTGGCTACAAGCCGCAATTCTATATCAGGACGACAGACGTAACCGGAGAGGTAACGTTGCCCTCTGGAATGGAAATGGTAATGCCGGGCGACACCGTGAAGCTTGGTGTGAAGCTCATCTCGCCGGTTGCTCTCGAAGAGAAACAGCGATTTGCTATCCGGGAAGGAGGCAAGACCGTTGGAGCCGGTGTGGTAACAAAGATTAACAAGTAAATTAAAAACAATTACCGTGGCAAAGAAGAAAGAAGCCGATGTGGCACAAAAAATTCGGTTGAGGATCAAGTCGTACGATCATAAGCTCATTGATAACTCTGCCCGGCAGATTATCGAAGCGGCTGAGCGAAACGACGCCAAGATTGTTGGCCCTATCCCGCTTCCGACCGAAATAAAGAAGTACACGGTAAACCGCTCGACGTTTGTTCATAAAGATTCCAGAGAGCAGTTTGAGCTTCGGATTCATAAGCGTCTCGTGGAAATCTTGAATCCTACACCGAAAATAATTGAATCTCTTTCGAATTTGAATCTTCCAGCAGGAGTAGATATCGAGATAAAGATGGTGTAAGTGCTCCAGCTTCTGCTTTTTGGGAAACGTGGTTCATTCGCTCCTGCGGCGGATGCCCACTCGCTCTCGTTCAGATAGTTCCAATTCGGAAATTGGAACACCAAGCTATCGGAACTCCGAGATGTTCCCAAAAAGCACAAGCTTTCGCGAGTGAATTCAAAGAAGCCGCCGAAAGGCGGTTTTTTGATTTAAATATAAAAAAGAATAGCCTCGCGTTTTTGCGCGAGGCTATTTTGAGATTGAGTTACTGGTGCCGTGTCACTTTGTATGCGTCGCGAATGAACTTTTCCCAGGCAGGGCTATCGACACTCCTGCCGGTATAAATCCAGTTGGTGTAATATATCTGGTCGCTTGATTCGAGTGGCGAGTTATATTTTTCAACGAGCGGAGCAAGTGTGTACTCGCAGGTCAAAGCCCATGCTTGTTTTTCGAGTTCTACGAGTTTATCTAATGGAATTTTCTCATTTTTTGCAGGAATCTTTTCATAGGTCAAGTGATCGAGTTCGTGCATAACACTTATCACAAAAACATTTTCGAAGCGTTCTCGCCACACGGGGTCCCTACTGCTTTCCAATCCCCGATAGACAATGAGCATTTTTGGGATAACGAGGATCATGATGGCTGTATTTGATTTGATTTGAGAAGCGGCCATGATCTCGTGGGAGTTTGTGATATAGGTTTGCGACATGTGCACCTTCAAAGTGCCGTATCGCTTATTGATCAGGATGTTCTCTTTGAGGTATCTGTCGTTGATTTCGGGAATGTGGTAGGTGTGGTTGATGAGTGAGCTCATAATTGGGTAGGCATGATTTTCCCAAAATTGCTTCAATTCTTCGTCTGAATACGGCGAGGAATCTGGGTGTCTGGTTTCGGCGATTTTTTCGCCTCCGCTCTTGATGAGCGGTGCTACCGAGCAGACGATCGCGAGAATGACCGCTAGTATAACCCATGGAAGGAGGTGATGTCGGTCGCTTCGTTTTTTCCGTGCTTTCAAGTTTGTCCTTTCGTTATTAAGTTCTAAATGTGCGTGGATAAATAAATAACATATTTCAATATTAGTGTCAACTATTTTCTGAAAAACGCGCGCTTCTTTTACCGCAAAAAGATAAGGGGCCATAGCTTTCGCCATGGCCCCAAATTTGTTTGGTCGGTTGTTACTCGGAGTGCGATGACCGGTCGCGCTCTTCTTTTTTCTTTCGCTCAACGATTTTCAAGGCCTCCCGAATAATCCCGAAGTTTCTAAGTAATTCCTCCAGAGTCACTTTGAACTTTGACCCATCGTTGGGATCGCGAAGCATCTCGAGTTGCACCGACAGAACATACACCCATTGCCCGGGCAACAAGTTCAACCTATCGCGTGGAATTTGGAAGAAGCCAGATACTTCCGCCAGCTTCCTTTCCGGGATTACTCTTCCCGCGAGGCGAGGTTCGCCGTTTCTTTCGAATACGGCTTTGAGTTGTTTTTCGTCGAGCCCCATCCCTTCCTGAATCTGGGCGGCCAATGTTTCAATTTCATCATTTGTCATAATTGATCTCCATTGTTTCGCACTTTTTGCAAAGCAGGTTTTACTAGGTTAATCCTCTTGAGTCCATCCTTCTTTTGCAAAGGACTGCTCCAAGTCCTCCAAATGACTTTTTATAAACATCTTCCACTGTTCCTCCAACTGCGACCGAGACAGGGATTCGAGTCTGCGCTCGCTCTCGATCCATTCAGGGAAGAATATTTCTTCTGAAACAACAAAGTAGGGTCGGATCCGATCAATATCTTCAAGAAGACCCGATTCAACTACTTTCAAAGCGGTGCAATCACTGTCTGGAAACCGTCGAGATCCGATAAACGGATTTGTCTTGGGAAAAAAGAATTGTCCGGGAACTAAGGCGCAAGGAGCATTGATTGTGCGGAGGAATTTGATCACGACGTCGTCACCGCGAGCTTCGCGGTCAATCGCGTATTTTTCCTTATGTCCCATAAGCCACCGAACTTCGAAGTAGACTTCAATTTTCATATTTCAAACAACCTGTTCATTTAACTCCGTACTGTCGGTACGCATTTGTGAGTCCGCGCATGCGGCAATGGCAAGCAGAAATAGCCCGCCAAAGATGAATAAGTTCTGCAAACAGTTTAATATAATATTATTAATTTGTCAACTATTTCAATCAAAAATCTTAGTGGAATTCAAAGCTGTTGACAGGATTTGAGCACTCGTTTACTATTATCCAGTCTCTTTAATGGACATTCGAACGCGAGCATTTATATCGAATATCGCGGAGTAGGATGTTTTCACAAGGATGGCCATCACCCGGCTGTGCTTGGGTGATTTTCTTTTTTTATAGAGGACTATAAAAATAAGTGGAAAGTGGAAAAATCAAAGTTAAAAATTACAGTGTAAAGTGAAAAATTAGGAAATTTTAAACACTTTCAACTTTAAACTGTCACTTTTCATTTTGAGATTTACACTTTTTAATTAACATCACTATGAGTTTTATATTAGGCAAAAAATTTAAAATGAGTCAGTTGTGGCAGGGCGAGAAAATCGTTCCTGTTACGGTTGTTCATGCTATGCCGAATAAGGTTACGATGATTCGAACGACTACCCGTGACGGATATCAATCGGTGCAAGTGCAACTCGGTAAGACCAAAAGAGAATTTAGAAACGGAAAGAATGCTACATTTGCCTCTGAATCTTTCAAAGAGGGCGCGGAGGTAACTGTCGAAGCATTCAAGGAGGGAGATATCGTGCGGGTTGCCGGTATTACAAAAGGAAGAGGATTTCAGGGTGTGGTGAAGCGGCACGGATTTCATGGCGGACCCAAAACTCATGGACAAAAGAATCGTCTTCGCGCACCGGGATCAATTGGAAACACGACCCCGCAGCGCGTCATTCCGGGCAGGCGAATGGCAGGACACATGGGCGATGTGCGGCAGACCGTAAAAAATTTGGAGGTTGTCGGCGTAGACAAAGAGAAAAACTTTTTGATGATTAAGGGCGCTGTTCCCGGAGCACGGGGCGGCATACTTGAGATTTCTAAAAAAAATTAAAAGTTGAAATCTCAAAGTTGAAAATGACAATGCAAAATTCAAAGTTAAAAAAATCAAAATGCTGTCCGAAGGACTCCGAAACTTTTCATTTTGAGATTTACACTTTCAACCTATAATCATGAAAGCAGACGTATACAATTTAGAAAATAAAGTTGTGGGAGAAGTGGAATTGCCCACGGAAATTTTTGGTATCAAGTGGAATGAGCGGCTTATTCAACAGGTTCTTGAAGCACAGCTCGCGAACCGCCGCCGACCCTGGGCGCATGCGAAGGACAGAAGCGAAGTAAGCGGTGGAGGACGAAAACCATGGAGGCAGAAGGGAACCGGCCGAGCTCGGCATGGATCGTCACGGTCTCCGCTCTGGGTTCACGGAGGAAAATCTCACGGCCCGAGCAAACTGCGCAATTATAGCCAGAAGGTAAACGCCAAGATGCGGCAGGCGTCTATGTTCAGCGCGCTTTCGAAGAAATTGAAAGACAATGAAATCAAGTTTTTCGATACGCTCGTGATGCAAGAGCCGAAAACGAAAATGTTGGCGCAGAAACTCCGACCGATGCTCGGGCTTACCAAAAAGCAGAAAAAATTCGATGTACTTTTTGTCGCGGATAAGGACAATAAGAACGTGATGAAGGCGTCGAGGAATCTCCCGAAGACCAAGGCAATAACGGCGGATTCGATCAATTTATACGACATCGTAAATTATAAGAATATTTTTATTGATCGGGATACGATTCCTACGATGACCAAACATTATAAACGGAACTTAAAACTTAAAACTTAAAACTAATAACTTGCATGAAAGATATATTTTTAATACAGAGGCCACTTATAACAGACAAAGCAACCGCTCTTTCGAGCATGGGGAAGTATTTGTTTATGGTAAAATCAAACGCTACAAAGCCGGAGATTAAAAAAGCCGTTAAAGATATTTATAAAGTTGATTCCGTTGCTGTAAACATTGTAAACATTCCGGGCAAGACGAAGCGGTTTCGGAACACGAGAAAAAAACAAACGGGATATAAAAAGGCGATTGTTACCCTGAAAGCGGGGCAAAAAATAGACACGCAATAGTAATCACCAATAACACGAATTAAAGCAAATAATGCGAATACTCAAATGAAATCATATAAACCTACAACTCCATCGCGGCGAAGTATGACGAATGTTGATTACGGCGGACTCACCACCAAGAATCCGCATAAAGCACTCACGATGAGGCTTAAATCGCATTCGGGAAGAAATTCACAAGGACGAATTACCGTTCGCCATCAGGGAGGCGGAAATAAACGTTTGTATCGAATGGTTGATTTTATACAGAACAGAGTGGGCGCGGAAGCAAAAGTGTTGACGCTTGAATATGATCCATATCGGACAGCGTTTATTTCGCTCATTTCATATCCCGACGGAACGAAGAGCTATATACTCGCTCCGCAGGGGATTGCCGTGGGGCAGACGGTGATTACGGCTGAAGCCGCGCCGCTTAAAGTCGGAAATCGCCTGAAGCTCAAAAATATTCCGATTGGACAACAGGTTCACAACGTTGAGATGCATCCGGGCAAAGGCGGACAGATGGCGCGATCGGCGGGATCGTATGCCGAGGTCTTGGCGAATGCGGATGAATTTACTGATCTCAAAATTTCTTCGAGTGAAATCAGGAGAGTTTCATGGGAGTGTTTTGCGTCAATCGGGCAGGTATCGAATTCCGAACACAATCTTACGGTTATCGGGAAAGCCGGTCGCTCACGATGGCTCGGCATTAGTCCGACGGTTCGCGGAAAAGTTATGAACCCGGTTGATCATCCATACGGTGGCGGTGAAGGCAGAACCCAGCGCGGAACCAGGAAGCCGAAGACCATGTGGGGTAAGGTGACCGGAGGACATAAGACCCGAGACCGGAAAAAACCGTCGTCAAAATTTATAATTTCACGAAGAAAAAAATAAACCCATGAGTCCCGTTAGAAGCCGCGATCGCATGGCAATACACAAATAAAAAAATGAAAAAGTCGTTATCTAAAATTAATAATTTCAGCAGGTCGCAAATCGCGATCTGCTTCTAAACGGGATGAGAAGCAGCAAAAAGGGTCCGTTTGTTGACCCAAACATCACAAAAAAGATCGCGAAAGTGAAACAGGGAGATGGAACTGTCATTAAGACGTGGTCGCGGTCATGCGAAATCTCACCGGAGATGGTGGGATATGTGTTTGGCGTGCACAACGGAAGGGATTTTATCGAAGTGCGGGTGACGGAGGAAATGGTGGGACATCGCCTTGGAGAATTTTCGCCGACGAGGAAGTTCATCAAGCACGGTGGAAAGATGCAGAAGGATATCGAAACAAAAGCAACCGTAGCTGCGGCGCCGAAAGTGCCTGCGGGAAAATAAAATAGTAATCACTAATAACGTATAATGCGAATCAAAGCAAATAATGCGAACTACTCAAATGATCAAACAAACCGTAAAACTTAATTATCTGCGCGTAACGCCACGAAAGACGAGAAGCGTTGCCGACCTTATCCGCGGGCTTTCGGTAAATGAAGCTGAGGCGCAGCTTATGCTTGTGCGAAATCGCGCCGCCCAG
>CAYQKB010000002.1:0-45329 GCA_964418085.1 uncultured Candidatus Saccharibacteria bacterium | reverse complement strand
AGCACGTAGTCACGCTGGCTTCACGCTTCCTGAAGCGGACACACTTCGCAAAGCAATCGGTAAAAAAATAAAATCCCTTCTCGACGAGCAGAAGGAAAAACTTTTGAGCGGAATGATCGCAAACGGAATTCCCGCAAACACCGCTCAACAAATTTGGGAAATGTTCCCTCCGTTCGCGAGATACGGCTTCAATAAGAGCCATGCGGCCTGTTACGCCGTCATCGGATACCGCACGGCATACCTCAAAGCTCATTATCGCGAAGAATTTATGGCAGGGCTTTTGAACTCGGAGGTAAACGACATTGATCGGATTTCTGTTTTGATTCAGGAGGCCAAGCAAGCCGGACTTGAAATATTGTCGCCGGACATCAACAAGAGCTTTGTGAATTTTACGCCGGAGGGACCTTCCTCCGCAAAAGCTATGGCGGGCAAGAAACACATCCGGTTCGGCCTTGTCGCAATTAAAAATGTTGGCGCGGAAATTACTCGAGGCATTATCGAGGAACGGATAAAGAACGGACCGTTCCAGACGTTTGAGGAATTTTTGATGAGGGTCCAGCATAAAGATCTGAATAAAAAATCACTTGAATCGCTTGCGAAGGGCGGTGCGTTTGATTCGCTTGGCGTTGAGCGAAATCAGGCAATCGTGAATATTGATGACATCGTAAAGTTTGCGGCGTCTGCACGAAAGGCGGCAACACAAAACTCTTCAGGGAGTTCGCTTTTCGGCGGCACAAGCGCGCCAAAGGTTTCCTTACGACTCAAGTCCGCGCCTCCGGCAACAGATGCACAAAAACTGATATGGGAGAAAGAACTTTTGGGATTTTATCTTTCCGATCATCCGATAAATGCCTACTCGGAAAAACTCAAAACGATAAAGCCTACCTCAATCGAAAAAGTGCGGCTCGTGAAAGATGAAATAGCACCACAACGCACCGCCGGGCTTATCTCGAAAATTCAAAAAATTATCACAAAGAAGGGCGACCCGATGATTTTTGCAACAATCGAGGACACTTCCCTCCAACAGCTTGAGATATTGGTATTTAATAGCACGCTCCTCAAGACCGCATCAGTGTGGGAAGAAAATAATGTGGTGCTTGTGGGCGGCAGAATGACATGGCGCGATGGCGAGCCGAAAATGATTTGCGATGATGCGAGGAAGCTAGAGGCGTAGTGGAAATGGAAAGTTGAAATCTCAAAGTGGAAAATGACAGTGCAAAGTTAAAAATTTTAAGATTTTTTTAGCCCTAGCTATTTTATAATTTGTCATCGCGAGAGCTTATTTCAAGTCCGTGGCGATCCAGATTTTTCTTTGCTCTGGATTCCCGCCTGCGCGGGAATGACAATGCCTTATAAAACCTTGTCCTCAAAAGAATCCCACGAGTCCAATGGACTCGGCGGGATTTCACTTTTTCAAAACGCCGTGATAGAATTTTTGTTCCGAAGGGAGGGTTTTGCTTGAATATCGTTCTCGGTGCGTAGCGATACGAACTATGAGCATTGTTGTGGTTAACATGCTTGTCGAAAGGGAGCAACGGAATGTAGAGCAAAAAAACTGGAGCGGCTCTATCAACTAGTGTCCGCTCCTTTTTAATTTTATGCCGCTCAATTTTATAATTTGTAAGAAAGAAGCCCGCGCCGGAACAGCCGGAGCGGGTTTAAAAATTGTCTTCGTGGGTTTTTCCCGCAAAAAACTCAATAATGACGAAATTATTAAATTTTTAGTGCAGAGAATTCCTTTGCCGCGCGCAGACAATTTGTGGGCTGTGGGTATCGTAATAATCTCTTTAAATTTTTTCAAATGGGCCGTTTTCGCCCGTAGTCGTGCGCGCGAGTCGTCCTTAATTACTTTTAGGCCGCATGAGCGGAAAGATGACCGTTTCGCGGACGGGCTTATCCATCAAAACCGCGAAGAGACGCTCGGAGAGGCCGAAGCCGGCCGCAGGAGGCATACCATACTCGAGCGCTTCCAAAAAGTCGGCGTCGAGCTGCTGCGCTTCTTTGTCCCCTCCTTCGCGAAGCTTCATCTGCTCTTCAAAACGAGCTCGTTGGTCAACCGGGTCATTCAGTTCCGAAAATCCTTTGCCGAGCTCAGTGCCCGCGGCCATCACCTGGAAGCGCTCAACGCATGCCGGATTTTTCCGCGACCGCTTTGCCAAGGGCTCAATTTCCACCGGCGGATCAATCAAGAAACAGGGCTCAACGAGCTTTGGCCGCGCGGTGTGCTTGAAGATAAGATCAATAAGGCGCCCCTTGCCGGCATTTTTCTGATTTTTTTCGGGCTGAAGCTTTAATTCCATTGCCCGCTTTTTTAGCTCTTCGACTGTCGCGGTAATCGGGTCAATTTTATTTTCCTTTTTAAAAAGCTCGACATAATCAATCTTTTTCCACTTTTTACTCCAATCTATTTTTTCGTCGCCGCGCATGGTCACAAGCCCGCCACACGTTTTCTTGATTGCAGTCTTGTACATATCCTCAACAAGATCCATGAGAACGTTGTAGTCGGCGTAGCTCCAATAAAATTCAAGTTGGGTATAATCCTGGAGATGTTCACGATCTATTCCTTCATTCCTGAAAATGCGGCCTATTTCAAATACCTTTTCGTATCCACCGACCAATAGTTTTTTTAGCGGAAGCTCGAGAGAAATGCGAAGATAAAAATCAGTGTCGAGCGCGTTGTGATGCGTCTTAAACGGTTCCGCCTCCGCTCCACCGGGAATATTTTCAAGTACCGGAGTTTCCACTTCCAAAAATCCTTCTTTTTTTAGGTAGTCACGTATACTTTCCCAAAAAATAGTTTTCTTCTTGAATAGTTCCCGTGCGTCGGGATTTGTGAGGAGCTCAAGATAGCGCTTTCGCAAGCGTGCGTCGGGGTCTTCAATGCCATAGCGCTCGCTCGGAATCGGACGTAAGGATTTTGTAAGGATGGTGAACTTTAAAACCTCCAGACTTTCTTCACCTTTTTTGGTCGTAAAGAGTGTGCCCGCCACAGAAATAAAGTCGCCGATGTCGAGCGCTGACTTCCACAGCTTGAACTCGGGCAGATTGTCTTTTTTTAAAACGACTTGAATCTTGCCGGACTCATCCGTGAGATCCGCAAAAATAATATTCCCCTGATCGCGGAGAGAGGTGAGGCGTCCGGCGAGAGATATTTCCTTTTTTGATTTACTAAGCGCTTCGAATTTCTTATGAGCTTCCAAAGAGACATGTGTCCGCTCTACGACAGGCGGATACGCATCTATACCCGCTTCTTTAAGGCGGGCTAATTTCTTGAGACGTTCTTCTAAAATATCTTCGAGCATGCCGTGTAAATATATTCGGCACTATGGCCGACTATTCAACTTTTATTATTTCATACACTACCGGCCCCGAAGGAGCTTTGAGGGTTATCGTTTCTCCCGCGGCGTGATTGATAAACGCGCGACCAAATGGAGACTCGTCCGAAATTCTTCCCTCTTCCGGCTTTGCTTCATATGAGCCGACTATCGAATATCGGAATGTTTCACCTCCCTTCTTAACGGTGACGGTTGATCCGACCCGTACTACCTTGCTTTCTGATTTTTGTATGATTGATGCTTTCTGAAGCAATTCCTCAAGTTCAAAAATTTTTGTCTCCACGGATGCCTGCTCTTCCCGCGCCTGCGCATACTCGGCGTTTTCAGAGAGATCACCATATTCCTTTGCGCTCCGAAGACGCTCCGCAACCTCAACGCGCTTTTTATTTTTTAAGTCTTCTACTTCTTTTTTGATCTCCTCGAGCCGCTCTTTCGTCAGATAAAATTTATTCATCCCGTTTAGAAAATTAAAATCAATGCCTTGTGACTAGCAAGGCGATTATCGCTTAAATTGACTACTTTATATTGAATGGTCACGGGTGTTACAGTTTCTAACGGGATTCATGTAGGCACATTCTACCCTGCCCTTGAAAGATTTTCAAGTTTCGTACTCTAGGGTGAAATATTCTTACTTTTCAATCAAATTTCCGTATCGTTTATAAAAATATTTTTTCATGTACTCTGCCGAAATAAGGTAGAGCGCCACCACTCCAACTATCAGCGCCAGCGCGCCAACTTTAAGCGGCGTAAATCCAAAGAAACGTCCGGCGCCGAGAAAAGGCAGTATCCATGCTAAGAGAACAATACCAATTGCGCTTCCTACAACGAGCGGATGCGCCTTACTTTTGAAAACATTTTCGCGTGTCCGAAAGACCCACACCACAAGCGTCTGCGTGGCGATTGATTCAAGAAACCATCCCGTCTGAAATGCAGCAGTCGAAAGGTAGAGCGACCGTAATATCAAAAACGTGAGGAGGTCGAACGTGGAGCTGAGCGGGCCGAAGACGATCATAAATTTCTTCATGAACTTAATATCAAACTTTTTCGGACGCTTCAAAAATTCCTTATCTACCTCATCCATGGGCGTGGTGAGCTGCGAAGAATCATAGAGAAAGTTGTTGAGCAATATCTGGGTCGGCGTCATCGGCAAAAACGGAAGAAAAAACGACGCAAGCGGCATTGTAAACATGTTTCCGAAGTTTGAGCTCAATACCATCATCAAATATTTAAATGTATTCGCAAAGTTTTTTCTTCCTTCGATAATTCCTTCAATCACTTCATGAAGCCCCTTGCGTAACAGAATGATGTCGGCGTTTTCCTTTGCGATGTCTACCGCATTATTCACGGAAATGCCCACGTCTGCCGCCCGAAGCGGCAACGCGTCGTTCACGCCGTCTCCAAGATAACCCACCACATGCCCATTTTCACGAAGCGCTTTAATGATCAATTCTTTTTGTTCCGGCAATATGCGGGTAAAGACATTTATTTCTTCTACTTTTTTCTTCAACTCATCAAACTTCATCGCCCCAACTTCTTCGCCCGTACATCGGCCCACAATCCTGAAATCTAGCTCACGGGCGATCTTCTCTGTTACGAGGTAGTTATCTCCGGTGATGATTTTAATCTCGACGTTATATTCTTTTAAAAGCTCGAGTGTACTTTTTGCACTTTTCTTCGGAGGATCAAGAAACGCAAGAAAGCCCATGAACGTCATGGCATCCTCGTCATCCTTCGAATATATCTCCTTGCCGTCGATATCTTTAATCGCAACGCCCAAAACGCGGAAACCGTCGGCGCTCAAGCCCGTATAGACGCTTTCAATTTCTGCCAACAGCTTTTTAGTAAGCTTGGTTTTTTTATCTCCGCAGAAGTTCGAGATTTTGAATATTTCTTCGGGGGCGCCCTTCACTATCAACATAACTTTCTTGCCCTTTCTTACCGAAATGGAATCGCGGCGGCGCTCCGAATCAAACGGGAGCTCGTCGAGCTTTGTCCATTCGGACACGTCAATCTTTTTAAACTCCTGAATCGCGTTATCGAGCGTATTGCCGACGCCGGTCCTGTGAACGCTTCCAAGCACTCCCCACATAAATACCTCATCGGATTCCACCCCCTTCCCGTCGACATATTTTACAAGTGCGATTTTATCCTCTGTGAGCGTGCCGGTTTTATCCGTGCAAATAACATCCACACCTCCAAGATTGTGGATTGCGGAAAGTTTTTTGACGATAACTCCCTTCTTCGACATCACGAGTGCACCACGCGCGAGATTCGACGTGATGATAAGCGGCAACAGTTCGGGAGTGATGCCGACCGCTACGGCAACGGCGAAGAGAAAAATGTCGAGCGGATTTTTTCTTTCAAACACCAGATTAATAAGAATAATTGCGAGCACCAAAAAAATTGTTATCTTAAATATGAAGAAGCTGAATGCTTTGAGATCGCGGTCAAACTCCGTCGCCTCTTCCGGTTCGCCCAGCTTCTCGCGAATACTGCCGAAGCGGGTCTTTAAGCCAGTACGCACCGCAACCCCGAGCCCTCTTCCGGAAACAACACTCGTACCCATCCAGAGAGATTTGTCGGAATGTGAAATATCTTTTTCAACCGGCATAGACTCTCCCGTGAGAACGCCCTCGCTTATAAATATATCTTTGCTTTGAATCAAAATACTGTCAGCCGGAATGGTATCCCCTGCCTCAATGGTGAAAATATCGCCGGGCACGACTTCTTTGATATTCCGCTCGGTCGTAATTCCTTCGCGCACTATGCCCGATGTGATATGCACTTTTTCTTCGAGCTTCGCGGCAGCTTTTCCGGATTTATAGGTATTTAAAAAATCAATAATCGAACTTGCGGCAACAATGACGAGGATGATAATCGAATTAAGCTTTGAACCGAGGAATCCGGAGACAAGCGCCGCGCCGATCAAAAGCAGAAGCAACGGGCTTTTGAACTGGGTAGCAAATAATATAAGCGCACTTGCTTTCTTTTTTTGTCCAAACTCGTTTCGGCCGTAAATTTTTAACCGCCGCGCTGCCTCGGCGTATGAGAGGCCGCTTGGCGAGGTTTTTAAAGCTGCAAGAATTTCTTGGGACGTTTTTTTGGATAAATCTTGAGGTTCGGTTTCATTAATCATTCTACTAATTATCATGTACTTACTTTTCTATGGCAACAGCAAAAAAACCAAAAGCCCCCTTGCGGGAGCTTATAGCTGCTGGCAATCCGTAAGCCGGATTCTGTCTTGTCGAGCTAAGCTCGACGAGATGATAATTTGTCTGGGCCCTTGATTGCTCGCGGGCTCGAGCGGTTCTCCGAGCTGAGCTCGGCACGACCTTGCACCCAGTAAGGATTTAGCCGTTTCATTTCCGCTTTTTTATCCCTATCGCGGAACTGGACCAACAAGCTTGGGATGGGGTCCTCCCTCGGCTTTCGCCTCGGGACGTTTCTGATCGCACCTCTATTCTTACGAACGACGGCTGTTAGCCGCTACAATTGCTCCAACCGAAGCCAGAGCGAGTGTCCGGACTTTCCTCCCTTTATCCTTGCCCGTTCGACTGCGCTCAGGGCAATCCTGAGTTTATCGAATGGATTGCGAATAAAGAGTAATCATCCTGATTACCAGCCCATATGTTTTATCATATAAAACAAAAATTTGCAATTTTTACTTATTAAGATATACACTATTTTTAGCTTAGAAAAAATCAAATATGAATATTAATCTGGAAACCGCATGCAAAACTGTTTGCCCCTACTGCAAAATGGGAATGCCACTTGGAGACGCCTCAATTCACAGACGTCCATTTGGCGAATTCATGGACGCCGGAACAGATAATCTGTACCCGTGTAAGGCGGCGGGGTTACGGCAGATTGCTCAGAAAAACCAACCACAAGCCCAAAAAAAATAATCTAGGTGCTCGTCCAAAATGCAAAGCCGTTCCTACTGGAACGGCTTTTGATTTGCCGGTTTTTTGTTTTTAAGGTAAAAAGTAATCAGTTCAATTAACAAAGAAGCGGCGTTTGGATATCGTTTCCAATTTCGCGCTTCGTAACCACGGAGAAAAATATGTCTGATACGACACGAATAGAGAATATTCCCGAAGAACCCGGTACAGTAGAAGGAACTCTCACGGCCTTTAAAACCGTGACTGAAAGTGGCCTCGCTAATCATCATCTCTGCCTCAATCTTGGAGCGGTGATCGCCGATGAGCTCACAACCATCCAATTGGAAATGGCGACGCGCGAGCGAGAAAAGATTGAGCGTGAGGAGGCAACGGAAAAGAAAAACTGTGAAAGAACGGAGCAGATCAAAACACTTCTCTCGAAGGCGGCCTCAACTCTTGAGTACGCTTGGAAAAATTCTTCCGCGTTCCATGAGCTTGTCTTTTGTGAATGGGGCTTGAACTCGGAGAGGAACTGGCCGGACGCCATAAATTATTCACGTCTGCTTGTGCTATGGGTTGGCACCGTTTCAGATCCTCCTCCGTCGCCAGCAATCTGCCTTTCGAAAAGGTTTCAGTTCGCGTATGGAGAGGCGGCAGAGAATCCCGCAATCAAACTGTGCCTGCCTCCTGTCGTACCCTTTGGCAGATCCAACGAGGTTCGCGAAGAGGATTTTCATAAACTCCCCACGACCTTCGACGAGCAGCTCAAAAGGCTCGCCGACCCGGCGGAGCTCGCCCGCGCGATCGTGCGCGCCCTGCACGGCTAGCCAGTCGGCACGCGGACGGTCGCCGCGGCGATAAAAAACAAGAAGCCGTTCCGATTTTGTTCGGAGCGGCTTTTGAATTTGAACTGCCTATGGGCCTACGGGTACTTTAACGCTTACCCTGCGTTTGGGATTCTTGGCGATCTTCTTCGTCGCTTCCACGATCGCCCGCTCAACTCTCGCTATGCGAGCTTCGTATTCGCCCTCGGAAATGTAGGATGTCACCATCGGAGTTTTGAAATCCATTGCCAATTTTTCTAAAAACACCCGGCGGCCAAAATCAACAATCTGCTTTGCGATTTCTCGTCTCTTTTTTGCTTTCATCACTTTCCTTTCGTTAAGGTTTCAACCGTGTCTGATTCTACCTGGAATAATTTGATTCGCTTGCGGCGATCCAGCATGATGCTAGCCCGATATTTCGGATTCTTGGCTGCCTTGTTCAACTCGCGGCCAATTTTGTTGTACATCCATGTAACCCAATCCTCATGGTGTTCTTTCGGTATAAACCATTGAGTGATCTTAAGGCTTGAATTTCTATTTTGCCTCTCTAAAATTAGCTGCCGCTCGTAAGCCACCAACTGCTTTGCACATTCTTCAAGACTTCCGCGAATCGCGTTTTTGGGAATTTTCGATATTTTCACAATCTGCCTTTCGTTAAGTTTTCAAGTTTCGATTCCAACCATTCTATTCCTATTTTCCCTGAAATCAAAATCAAGAATGAAATCCCAAATCCGCCGGATTGTCGTCGCCGGAGATACGGACTACTTCCCCGCCCTCTTCTTCAAATTTTTGCCGGAGACCCGCCACTTCGCGGGCGAGTTCAAATGTCTCCTCACCGACTTCCTTTTTCACGTGCCACTTCGTCCAATACTCGATTACGAGCTTGCTGTCTCCAAAAACTTTTCTTACATCTTCTTTCATCGCGATTTCAATTGCATATTTGCACGCCAAAAGTTCGCCAAAATTATTTGTCGCCTCATCGCCAAGTTCATGTTTTAAAAATTTATTGAGTTCGTTTTTATGAAGCGCTTTGTGAAGCAAATTTTTACCTTTTTCGTCCGTGACGCTTATTTCAACTCCCTTCCCCCTGCCCGTGCCCGCGTCGAAATAAATTCCCTTTTCCAGCTTTTTGACGGACTTAATTTCATAGTTTGCCCCAAGCCGGAGCCATTCTTCGGCTTCTTCTCTTGTCGCAAACCCCCGATACCGGGCGCCGAACTCGCCAGACACTATTCTTTCGCATTCAGCCCAACTATTTGCGATACCCTTCAGCTTTTTTCGGGGAACAACGTATGCGTAAAAATTCTTTTTCATAAATTAATTTTGTCATTCCCGCGCAGGCGGGAATCCAGGCGGTTTTATATTTTGGATCCCCGCTTTCGCAAGGATGACAGAGGATTCCTTTTCCACGGAAACTTTTTACCGGTTCCAAAGGAAAATCCTGAAGCGGCTTTATGGCCGCCACCTCCAAATTTTTGGGCGATTTTAGACACGTCCACAGCTCCATTCGATCGGAGCGAGACAAAAATTCTTCCATCATGTTCGTTCCATACAATACCGATAGGCGGCTTCTTTTTCGTGAGCGCGTTCCCAATCTGCGACTGAAGCACGGGCGAATTCAAGACAAGCGTTTTATATCCAGCAAAAGAAACGTACTCCGAATTCCTTAGAGCGAGATCCTCCACTACTTTTTCCTGATATTCGAGAATCGCTTTTCCTTTTTCTAGATATACATTTGTTTTTGAAACCGATTCCATATTCCCGGCAAGTTCGTCGCAAAGTTTAAAACTCCATGTTTTTGAATCCAAAAACGCCCGCAGTTCTTTTGTTCCAGCAAGTTTAAACTTCCACAAGTCAAAGTCCTCGATGTGCCTTAAAAATTGTGGAACTTTTTTCTGCGGATGGAAATAGAGCCAGGAGAGCACTGCGCCCGAATGGTCAAGTGCAAACAATCCCTCGCTTACCAGCATCATCGAATCCTTGGCGGTGATATGGTGATCAATCGCCACTACGCGCTTATTTTCTTTGATGAGTTTTTTTAATAACTCCTTTGGATAGACCAAATCAATAAGATAAATTTCTTTCCCTTTCGCGTTTTTGGGCAGTACTCGCCTATCCTCAACGCCAACATACTCGGCTCTGTTTCCAAGTTTTTTATATGCCGCCCATGCGCCGGCGAATCCGTCCGGGCAATTGCCGTGGTATATGACTAGAATTTTTTTAGATTTCATTTTAGTTTTTAAGATTATGCCACTTCGGCCTGATAGCACTCTTCGCAGTATACAATCTCTTTCCGATCCGGAGAATAGGACGTTTCAAATTCATTCGGACAGCGGCCCGACGGATGATGGGCGTGCTTTACGGAATTGGAATGGATTCCGTAATCACACATGCACTCACGGTGCCAGAGCTTCATTGGATTCTTCAATTTTAATCGCATTCCATGACGACAGTTAGGGCATAGCCGGGGCAAGGGAAGATTAAACTTTTTATAAAAAAGAATTTCTTGTGGAATTATTTTAAACGCCGTTGCACATTGATCATTACATTTTCCTTTGTGAGCGCATTCGATAATTTCATTCGTGATTTCTTCGCTTACTTCCATAATGCTATCCGGAAGTTCTTCCGACTTTTTGGTAATTGTATATGCTCGTTTCTCCTGCTCGTACCAGGGATAATTTTCCGCGCGCGCTCTCTCTGGGGTCAATGGGAAAAATTCTTGAGCAATAGTTTCGTTATATTGAAATGGCGACAGCTCAATCGGAGTAAGTTCTCCATGTCCATATATCCTTCGTTGTTTATCGCTATAAGGCATTTTTGTTCATATGTTCGATAATCTTTGGGACTAATGTTTCATATTCGTCTTTCGTATATTGCTTGTTCAAGATGCAATACTTTTTATTGCGCAATGAAACACAGCCAAAAAGATATTCCGACGAATGGCAGTTATAGCTATAATGGACATCGTGCGAATACCAAATTGCGGTGCCGAAACTGCATCGCGCATTATTGACGCCGATACTTATTCCTTCATAGGTAAGCTCTGACTTCCCGCCCGCTCCCGGCCCGGAGTCGTAACAATCCCTGAGGCCATACGTGGCCCAATTGCAGTATTTTGAATTTTCGGCATCGCCCGCAATATCAAAACACCAATAGCAATTTTTGGCCTCCGAAATATTGTCCCCCACCACATTGGAAGACTTAATAATTTGAGCGTATTTATGTATCGACTGCAGATACATTTCCTCGAGCTTCGCCTTTAGTTTTTCAAGGCCGGCGGCACTTTCTATTTCCAACTCCTTCAACTTTTTGAAATATTCTTCCTTGGTATATGGCTGGTTAAAAATATAATATTGCTTGCTTCGGAGCCCCGTCGAACAAACACAATTCGAGCAACCTCGACAATCATATAAAAAATAGGAGTTATTACACCCCTCGGAATTGCGGCTGAAAAAAAGCTGATATGAATCTTTGCAGTTTATATTTTCATACCCATATTCAGTTTTATGGCACACATAAGAATCGAGCGTATCTTTACAAAAAGAAATTCGATTGCTGTAATACGAGTCTTCGTTGTTCCATCCGGCGGTTACCAGATAACAATTTTTATGCTCGACCGTGAGATTGCAGTAGCTTGTATTGGTTGATTTACTATCCACAAGGGATAGAAGTGGCGCCCGTTCTAAAAGCTCTCTGAATTGCGCAAAAAACGGTTTTGAAAAATTAATCTCTTCGCCGAATTGCGTTCCGTCCCACGCATCGCTCCACCAATATTTTGGGTCATACACGCACAGCTTTGGATCAGAATAAACTGAAATGATTTCCTCCGAATGGCCGGGAGCATTGCATTTTCTCTTTGACAGCCCTCTTTCATTCCGCCACGCCAATCTTCGCTGAAGCCGACACTCCGGGCACCAGGTTGGCGGAGGAACTGAAATCTTCTTGTAGAAATCAAAGTCTTCCGGCTCGATAATGAACTGGGCTTTACAATTTTCACAGATTTTATTTTCGGAATTCATAGTTTTATTTTCTGGATTCCCGCGCAGGGCGCGAGAATGACAGATTAAAATTCGATCACTTTTTTAATGCTTCGATCCCCGGGAGTTTTTTTCCTGCCAAGAAGTCTAGCATCGCTCCGCCGCCGGTTGAAATGAAGCTGAATTTTTTGTCGAAGCCATGCTGTTTTAGAAATTCCACCGTTTCGCCGCCGCCGGAAACGGAAAATGCTTTTTTATTTTTGACTATTGCGCGGGCCATAGCAATACTGCCTTTATCGAAAGGCTTTTTGCCCGTTTGACCCAAGGGACCGCTCCAAATGATCGTCTTTGCCGCGCCTACAATTTTGCCAAAATATGCGGCGGACTTTGGGCCGATGTCGAGAATAGCATCACCTCCCCAGGAAAAATCTATTGGCAGAAGCATATTTTTGTAAGTCAATATTTCTTTGAGTCTCCTCAGCTCCGCGGGGTCTTTTTCATATAAAGATTCTTTCATATCCATTCCTTTCAAAAAAAGAATTGTGTTTGCCGCTGCTCCACCAACAAGAATACGATCTGCCTTGTTTTTGAATTGTTTCAAAACGCCGAGCTTATCGCTCACCTTGGCGCCGCCGACAATGAGTGCAAGCGGACGCACCGGATGCTGCATCACTTGTGAAAGAGACGCAATCTCTTTTTCAAGCCCGAGGCCGGCATAACTCGGCAAAAATATTGTGATAGCAACGACCGACGCATTCGCGCGGTGCGAGACGGCAAAAGCATCGTTTACATAAAAATCTGCAAGCGATGCCAGCGTGCGAGCAAATTTCGGATTATTTTCCTCTTCCCCCTTCATAAAACGGAGGTTTTCCAAAAGAAAAATTGCGCCACGCGGAGCTTTCTCAATTTCGTTTTTAGCTTCTTCGAAATCGAGCCGCGAAATAAAGCGAACTCTCCGCTGTATTAATCTCTGGAGCTTAGTTGCATCGGCACGTAAACTGAATTTTTTCTGGGCACTGCTCAAAGAGCCGGAAAAGCCCGTTTTAAGCACCGGCGGCCTGCCTTTATGGCTTACGATGACTACCTTTTCAGCAGTGCGTAGCAAGAAACGAACTGTTGGGAGCGCTGCAATAAGCCTCCAGTCATCTTCGGTATTGAAATCGAGACGAAGGAGTGCGACACCCTTCAAACTTTTTGGATTTGTTTTGCTTAGTAATTTAATCATCTCCATTTTCATTATACCCAAGAGCCCGTTATAATTAAAGCTATGGACACGAAGACCCTGTCTAAAAAAATTGTGATTCTCGGAGCGGGCTTCGGAGGCTTGCGGGCGGCACAAGTGCTTTCAAAAAATCTTCGCGCCCTCACGCTTTCCGATACATACGAAATCGTCCTTGTCGACAGGAACGACCACCATACTTATACTCCGCTTCTCTATGAAGTTGCCACAACCCCACAAGAAACAGTTGCCCTGCGAGATCTTCACGCCGTTGCGGCATACGATATACGATCCATTATTGACGGAACAAATATTCAATTTATTCATAAAAAAATTGAGTGTATTGAACCGATGGAGGGGCGTGTCTACTTTATGGACGGAGAAACCATAGTATGCCAGTTTATTGTCCTCGCACTCGGATCCGAAACAAACTATTTTGGCATACCGGGACTCGAGAAATATTCGCTCCCCTTCAAAACATTCGCCGATGCAATACGAATACGCGATGCAGTTTCTGACTGCGCCTCCCAAAAAACCGCCGAGGTAAACCCTCCCACCTTCTCGCACGGTAATCACTCCCTGGAAAAAATTGGACTTCTATCCCGTTCACCTTTTGGGCAAAACCACAAGGTATTCCGAGAAGGTGGGAGGGTGAAAATCGTCATTGGCGGGGCGGGGCCAACGGGAGTTGAACTTGCTTCAGAATTTAAAAATTGGTGCGAAGAAATCGAAAAAGAATTCAAAGGCTGTCGGATTGATGTCACGCTTATCGAGGGGGCGAAAACAATACTCCCCGGGCTCGACGAACGCGTTATCGCTCTTGCGACGCGCCGACTGAACTATTTAAATGTGCGCGTCGTTACGGAAAAGAAGATTGCGTGTGCCAAAAAAAAGGCCGTTGTTTTCGACACCGGAGACACGATGCCGTTTGACGTTCTTGTCTGGGCAGGCGGAGTGAAAGCACCCGAGCTCCTTCTTAATGCTTCAGTAAAAACAGAGGAGCGAAACCGGGCGATTGTCGGAGACGGAATGAAGTGTCTTCCGCAAACTCCAAATTTGAACTTCGCCATGCACGTGTATGGCCTTGGTGACAGCATTTGCTTTTATGATCCGGTGACGAAGCGGCCGATTCCGGGCGTCGCGCGAGCGGCGATATCCCAAGGAAACGTGGTCGCGTGGAATATTATTGAAGAGATAAAAAAATTGGAAATTTCAACTTACAACTTAAAACCGAAGACATACGTACCTAAAAAGTATGCCTACGTCGTTCCAGTTGGCGGAAAATACGCGGTGGCAAAAGTCGGACCGATAATTATCTCCGGCATTTTTGGCTGGATTTTGAAAGGCCTCGTGGAACTCAACTATCTTCTCTCAATAATGTCTCCGGTTAAAGCCGCACGGATATGGTTTAAGGGACTCGCTATTTTTATGCGTACCAAAAAACTCGGATAGAGTGTGTCCGAAAAAATCCTAGAAACTATTCTGCCGTCTTCCGGCGGATTTCTTTTTCCAATTCGCGAACATCTCTTCCATATGCCACGCGCGAATGTTCTTTAAGTGCATGAGCAACCTCCGTACTTCCCATACCTGAGTCCCCTTTCATCCTTATAGTATAGGGCTTGGAATGTCCTCCGTGAGCGGACACTTTCACACATGCTTCAAAATTAGGGATATTTATTAAATCGTGCCGAGTCGCAGCCGACCCGAGCTCGGAAGCGCAGTATTCCGCGTCTTGTCCAGTCACTCGAAATATTATCCTTGAAACATGGCTCTTAAAAATACTATTCCTCACTTTTTCGGGAAGTTCTCCAATTGATTTTGTTGCCAAAACAATATTCAAAGAAACATTCTGATCCCCGGATATGATTGAAGAAAAGGAATTTGTGATACAACCCCCGAAATCATCGAGATACAGATTATAGTTTTTCTTTGTCTCGACTGCAGCAGATCGGGAAAATGCGGCGGCATATATTTTACCAGCTAAAACCATTCCCAGAAGCTCGCTCTCGTGGCGACCCAGAACTTTCTCGCGAAGATTCACCAAAATAATTTTATTTTCCGAGACGGCGCGCCTGATATTCACTGCCCCACCCGGGTGTGCGAACACATATCGCAGAAAATCGGACGCAACAAATTTTTCAAACCGCGAGAGGATATATGGCGCAATGCCTGCAAGTGCAGTCTCGCCAGATTCGCTTCTCGCTTCATCGTTCCAAAACCGGATACGCCCGACATCTTTCGCCCGCGAGAGAAGAAGTGCCCGATATCTTTTTTCAAGAAGAATTCTTGGGAGGTCAAAGAAATTCGCACCATGGGCCACATTTTCCGCGAGAAGCAAAAAACTGTTTCGAATATATGCATCGAAGAGCGGGCCCCTCGTCTCAAGAGTGAAAAATTTCTTTGTAATCTCGCATAGCTCTTCGGCCATAAAAACTTTTTCCTCATGCGTAATCCCTTCATCGAAGAGAGTAATTCCCGGTGGACGGGCGTTATCGGCCACATCGAGATAGATAACATCTTTCCTGCGCATTGGCGGAATCTTGCCAAGTAATCGCTCCGCAAGATGCCCCACTGGATCAATCAGCGCCGCGCCCCTGCCGTGATTAATGTCGTCCATCATCATAGTCCCAATAAGCGTGGACTTTCCTGTGCCATCAACTCCTGCAATAAATACATGCTTCTGCTTATCTTCTTCTCTCAAAAAAATCTGTCTCGATGCTCCTTCAAATTCATTCTCACCAATGTGAGCTCCTCTCGATGAAGCGCCTGAAGAAGGAATTTGACGCACCCCGAGCCAGGACAGACTCATGCCGCCCTCCGGAGGCGACGCAAAGTGGCAGAAGCTCGCTATTTCTTCGCCCGAAAGAACAATCGTCTCGGCATCGTTCCAGCGGCGCGCGATAAAATCGCCGATACTCTTTTCTGAATTTCTCTCTTTCACAAATCTGAATTCATTGTGATGCGGATCGTCGAAATGGCTAAAGCTTGACACAATCTCATCCAAAATTTCTTCCGCCCGAAATTTCGCGCCTGCAGAAACACATATCCGGACATTTGCGACAAAAAGCGGCTGGGAAATCTTATTCCATGCAAAGTTGAAAACATCTTTCTTAATCTTTTCGCGCTTCTTTTTTTCCTCAATCTCTACGCCCACACTCGGGATATTAATACCCTCCTTAGAGATCAATTTATTTCTTGCGACTATCTCGCCCAACTCTCCCCGCATCATTGACGTAAGAGACTGAGCAATACTTCTTTTGTGACGGTCGGAAACGGGACGGAGCAATAGCTGCATGCCCGCCCCTTCACCGATCTTTTCGATGCGCGACAGTGTTTTTAAAATCGAAGCAAATGGATCGGCTTCCAAAACTTTATGCGTCTTTACGGAAAGCGCGTGATCCTTCTTCTGCTCAATATGACCGCAAATTGAAACGCTGCGGCTTCCGAAAATCACCGGAGCGGAATGAACCACGCTGACTTTTGCCCCATGCCATAAACGATATACTTCCTCGCGAACACCGCCGATAAATGCCCTTGGCACCCATAGAAGGAAGTGAATATCCCCGCCGATGTGCTCCACAAATACCTCAAGCGAACAGACGCGATTGAATGAAGCCAAACGCTTCAGAAGTGCTTCAAATTTTTTTGCTTCGCTTTTAAAATCCAGTTTTCCGGTTTCGTGCCGTGGAACCTGTATGCGAAGCAGTACGGCCTTCGAAAGATCTTCTTTTCTACGACGTATTGCCTTGCGCCCACTAAAATAAATCAAGAGTCCGGCAATGGTCGAAAACGCGAGGATGATTAAAAAATAAAAAAGTGCCATGCGGAGGTTGCTTTAATTTATTTGTGTATGGATATATTATAGCAATAAGGGGATGAATATAGAATTTAGAATAATGAATAATGGAAACCTGCCCGACTTTGTTGAAAACCCTCCATCAAATTGAAATAAAAATGAAAAATATCACTTAATATGAATAAAAAGAAAAAAATCCGTGTGGCGGTTATATGCGGAGGGCCATCAAGCGAGCGAGATGTCTCGCTTAAAAGCGGAGAGCAGATCGCGCGAAATCTTCCGGCAGACAAATATCTCATCTCTCGTATCGAGATATCGAAAGATGGGCAATGGCTTCTCGAACCTCAAAGAAAAATGAACCAGCTCATGGCCGAAAAAGGTAAAAAAATACCGACAAAAGCATTGGTATTAAAAAGCGAGCTCCTGCCGCTCACGCGCGAACGATTTAATGAATTTGATGTAGCATTCATCGGAATGCACGGCAAATTTGGAGAGGACGGTAAAGTGCAGGCACTCCTTGAAATACTTGGTATCCCCTACACCGGCTCCGGCGTACTCGCGAGTGCGCTTGCTATGAATAAAATAAAAACCATTGAGATGGCGGAAAATGCCGGCATCACGGTGCCGAAATCGCTCATTGTACGCTCCGCAAATGCCAGCTCAAAAGCCACGCAAGCCGAAATAGAAAAAATAATCGGCTATCCCTGCGTCGTGAAGCCGAATGAATCCGGCTCGAGCATCGGCACCTCGATCGTCAAAAGTAAAAAATATCTTCCGCTCGCACTCAAAAGGGCGGCGAGCGAGGATGCTCTCATTTTGATTCAGAAATATATCAAAGGACGCGAGCTCACCTGCGCCGTTTTGGGAAATACAAACCAAACCGAGCTTATCGCCCTCCCGATTGTTGAAATAATCCCGAAAGGCAGAACTTTTTTTGACTACGAAGCGAAATATTCTCCCGAAACCCGCGAAATTTGCCCTGCGCTTATTCCAAACGCAGTTACCAGAAAAATTCAGGAACTTTCGAAAAAGGCGCACGCGCTTTTGGGCTGCGATGGACTTACGCGCTCGGATTTTATTCTTGTCCCCAACGGCGCAATCTATTTTTTGGAAATCAATACAATCCCGGGGCTCACTGAAAACAGTCTTTCCCCGAAAGAAGCCCGTGCGGCCGGACTAAGTTTCTCTGAATTTTTGGATACACAAGTTCAACTAGCTTTGAAAAAGCATAAAGCACTTTAAAAAAGAAGCCCCACGTCATTCTTCTTGTTCCAAACAGCTACGCACATGATATATGGGCATGACATACGATGTCAAAAAATATCATGAGCTCAAACATTGAAAACGGCGCGTCGCTTTGTGGCGCGCGCCGTCGTGAAAAAAACTTCGAGATTAATGTGGATGTCCCTTGAGGTGCATTAGAACAAGATTGGCTACAACGAGGGCCGTAGCAATCACAATCAAAACAACACCTATTATGGCTTGAATTAATTGTTCTCGCTCTTCTTCCTCGCGGGTCGGAAACCTTTCAGACAGTTCCTCCTGAAGTTTTTCTTCCGCAGATTTAGACAATTTTTCCATAATTTTTCCTTTCGTTCATGGTTGAAGAAATTTGATGAGGTTGTCCCCAAAAAGGTAAAACCACAACAAGAAAATGCTCATATAAACCAGCGTGAGTCCTCCTGTATGAGTTATGGCCCGCCTTATTCCCTTTGGTCTTACCAACTTTGGATCCGAAAGCCGATGGAAGAAACCCTCGGTCGCACCGAGATGAAACTCCAGCTCAACTCCTCGCCTCATCACTTCTCGCAGAAGACTCACCGTTCTCCATTCTATAAATAAAATGGCAAGGATTGTATACAACCCCATAACTGCGATTGTAATAGCATTCATTCCAAGCCACCTATCTCCGCCGCCACCAACTTTTGCGGTCTGATTATACAGAGTTATCAGTGCAGACTGTAATGTCACAGCAAATGCCGCAACAATGAATCGCAAACTTGCGAAAAATCTCCAGCCTAGTGTAACTGTTCGATATTCTGTCCGCCAGTTTTCCTGCCGCTCCTGCCGATTCTGCTTAGCGTCACTGTCGTTATCATCGTCGTCGCTTGTCATATCTAGCCCTTTGTTAAGTTTTCAAATGACTGGTTGTGCCGCACTCTGTAGAATACTCTCGGAAAAGCACCCTGTCAATTTTGCGCGCAGCGAGAATTATCCACCGTGAAATCTATTTTGTCGTGAATATGCGGCATAAATTTTATGAAACTTCTGCTTGATCCTTCGATAAAACTCAGGACACTTCAGAAGTGTAGCACTGTTCGCAATATACAATCTCTGGGCGATCTGGCGAATATGATGTCTCAAATTCGTTAGGGCATTTTTCTGCGCCGTGGAAATGGGAGATTGTATTTTTGTAAATATTATTACTGGAATCTATTCCTACACATTGGCACGCACGACGAGAAAATCTCGGCGGATTTCTGAATGCAAGGCGGCTATAATGCCTACAATTAGGACAGAGACGCGGGAGCGCGAGATTGAATTGTTTCAAAAATTTTAGCTCCTCTCCAACGATTCGGAAAGCGCCCGTGCATTCTTCCCGACATTCACCTTTGTGCTTACATTCAATCACTGCAGTTAAAATATCATCTTTTACATCTTTAATATGGTCCGGGATGTCCTGATTCTCAAGTGTAATGGAATAGTTTTGTTTTTTAGGAGAATACCAGACGAAACCTTTTTTAATCGCTTCCTCTTCCATCATCGGGAAAAATTCATGTGCCTCGGTTGCCTGATACGGAAACGGCGAAAGCTCTGACGGAAAAAATTCGCCGTACGTGTATATTCGTCCCTTCGCATCCCGATACGGCATCGTGTTCATATGTTCGATAATCTTTGTGCGCAGCCTTTGAAAATCTTCTTTCGAATATTGTTTGTTAAATATGCAGTATTGTTTATTTTTGAGACCGACGCATCCGAATAAATCCGAAGAGTTGTGGCAAAAAGCGGAGTATTCGATATTTTTCACGTTTTCGTATGTCTGCCAACTACATCGAATGTTGTAAATGCCAACTCCCCCAACCAGACATTCGTATATCAACTCCGCACCCTGCCCCCAGTTTGAATAGTCGTAGCAATCCTTCGAAGATGCTTCGAGGAGGTTTTGGCAAAATTTTACATCTTCTCCGCCACGGATGCGAAAACATTGCCGAGCATTTTTCGATTCATAGATGTAATCCCCTGTTACTCCAAGATTTTGCCTCCCATGTATGAACTTCTGTGGATATTTTTTCCAGTGTTCGTACGCGCGCGCTTCGAGTGCGTCCAAATTTTTTGCAGAGCCGATATCAAGTCCCTGAAGCGTTTTTATATATTCTTCTTTTGAATATGGCTGGTTGAAAATGTGATACGACTTATTGCGAAGTCCAATACAACCAAAACAATCGTTGCAGGCAATACAGTCTTTAGAGAGAACAACTGACTGACAATCCTCACAATCTACAGAGAAAAATGTCTTGTAGCATCGTACGGTATTTAGATTTCCATAGCCCAATTCGCACCTATTAGTCATATGACTGTCGAGCGATCGTTTCGAACCATGATCCCAAATGAGATATAGCGAATCCTCTGAAGCTGTTGAAGCCCGGACGAAATAACAATTTTTGAGCTCGTTCGCGTTCGTGCAGTATTCGCAATTTGAAAGATTTAAAACCGAATGCGCGGGCAATGGAACGGCATGCAACAATTCTTTGAACTGCTCAAAGAAGGGTTGATCCCAGCCGTACTCGCGACCGTATTCCATTGGATCCCATTTATCCGAAGCCCAAAAATCTCGCTCGTATATTTTTACGGGGCTTTCTTCCGAAAATATAGAAAATATCTCCTTGCCGGTTTGGGCGTCTTTTTTCCTAAAGAGATGCCATGTATTTCGCCACGCTAGTCGGCGCTGAAGCCTACACTCCGGGCACCAGGTCGGCGGAGGGACAGAAATTTTTTTATAAAAATCGAAATCTTCCGGTTCAATTACAAATTCTTTTTTACAGTTCTGGCAGATTTTCTTTTCTGTATTCATAGATTACTTTTTCTTTTCAAAAAAACGGACATCTCGAAGAACTTGCCGCCATGTTTCGAATCGGATGGCTCGATCATCAATATAAAACCTTGCCGGCGGTTTATGGCTGACAACTTCATCAAACGGAATTTTCCATCTCTTTAAATATTCTTCCATTGCCGCACAACCCGCCTTAGTTTTCCCGCGGCTCGAATATATATACAGATGATGTTTTTTCCTGAGTTCCCGCATTGCTTTTTGTGCACCAGGGATTGGTTCGTCGTAAATGCTGCCATCATGAAATCCTTTGCTATACGCATGAACCACCCCATCGAAATCAATCGAAATCGGCGGCTTCTTTGGCAATTTGTCTTTTTTTGTTTTATACATTTATATTTTCAAATAATAATTTCAACCCATTTCATTCAAATAACATTTTTCGCAATAGATTTTGAGCTCTTTTTGCTTGTCCGGCGGATACGAAGTCTTGAATGCCGCGCCGCAGTTTGCGCACACGCCATCCCACAGTCGGCGCGGGTTTCGCACACTCATCCTCCGAGCATGCCGACAATTAAAACATTCTTTCGGAAGCGAAAACTCCATCTGCTTATGGAATTGTATCTCTTTTGGTATAAACCGATAATTTCTTCCGCACCTGCCGCATGCAAGAACTTCCTTTACGAGATCATCCGAATATTCTTTCGGATTTTTTGGGAGTGCATCATGCTTTAGCGTTTCTTGCCCTGTTGTAACTGGTGGATCATCGGCCCACCTATAACCCTGCTTTTCCGCTTCTTCGCGGCTTAGTGGGAAATATTCATTGATGATTGATTCATTATATCCAAATGGTGAAAGGGAAATAGGAAAAAATTCTCCCCACTCTCCATTTTTTTTCATATGCTCAATAATTTTTGGCACGAGCACTTCATACTCTTCCCTTGAGTACTGCTTGTTTAGAATGCAGTAATTGGCATTCTTCATCCACGCACAGCCGAAAATGTTATGCGAACCGTAACAATTGTCAGAATAATACGCATCGCTGGAATTCATGACGTTTTGGCAAAATTGAATGCCGCGACCCACGCACGCGAGCAACTCATATCCCAGCTCCACTCCGCCGCCATTGAACGTGGCATCATAAGAATCTTTCATCTTGCTTGCGGTAAAAATATATTTGGAGTCTTCGCCTTCTTTCAAGTCAAATGAGTAATGGACATTTTTTCCGTTGTAAATATGATTTCCGGAAACGTTGGTGTTGTGCGAGCCAAAAAAATGGCGTTGCGGGACTTTTTTTCGAAGTTCTTCTCGTCTCTCAAGAATATACGAAATAGTTTTTGGATCGCCGAGTGGGTGATCTTTCAAAAATTGTTCATATCCGGCCTTGCCGACATTTTCATTAAAAATATAATAAGACTTTTGTTTTAAACCTACGCACCCAATGCAGTTCATGCAACTTCGACAATCGTAGAGACCGACACTCTCCGTACAGCTTTCACATTCCTGCGAGTAGGAAAGTTTATAGGACCACAAACAATCAACGCATTCATAGCAGAGCTCGGAATGATGCAGATAAAGATTATCAATGCAGTCTTTGCATTCCCACACGATGTGACCATATGCACAGTCTTCCGTATCCACACAACCGAAAACGAGATAGCAATTTTTACTCCGCAACACCATGTTTGAATACTCGCAATTCTGGCTCTGGGTGTTCATTAAATTAAACCGCGGCACCGCAAGCAGCAATTCTTTAAACTGTTCAAAAAACGGACGTGAAAAATCAAAATCTTTTCCGTACGATTTCGAATCCCAATCATCGCCCCACCATTCGTCGTGGGTATAGACTATATATGGGGACTCGGGCGGATAAATTGAAATGATTGGCTTGCCTGAGAGGCTTGATGTCCGTTTATATAACGTTTTGAAATTCCTAAACATCATTCGTCGCTTCAGACGACATTCGGAACAGCATGTTGGCGCTGGAACTGAAATTTTCTTATAAAAATCAAAATCTTCCGACTCGATAACAAATTCTTTTTTACAATTTTGACAAGTTCGATTTTCCGAATTCATATCTGTCCTTTCATTCTAAACCAGGTACTCAACTCTGTCATCCTCGCGCAGGCGGGGATCCAGAAAATAAAAATAACCTGGATTCCCGCTTGCGCGGGAATGACACGGATGTATGACTTACACCTTCATCACCTCTACTTCCGTGAAATGCTGCCGATGACCGCGTTTTTTCCGTTGACGGGTCTTTGAGTGATATTTGAAGATAATTACTTTTTTTGCCCGTTCCTGTCCAAGAACTTTTCCCTCAACCTTGGCACCGGAAATATACGGCTCGCCCACTACGACACTCTCCCCTTCCGCGCGAAGCAGCACTTTATCGAAAACAAAATTATCGCCGACATTCGCCTCGATTTTTTCTATTTTTATCTTGTCTCCGACGGAAACCTTATATTGTTTCGCACCGGTTTCGATGATTGAGAAATTCATTTTGGGAGTTAGGAGTTAGCGATTAGGAGTTAGGATTGAATCGACTAATTCCTAGTTCCTAACTACTAGCTCCTAGTTTACAGCTATAATAGCCGCAAACGTTATAAAAATCAAGATGCTCAGGAATAGGGTCGTCGCGGTGACGATTTTACTCAAAAACCGGTCGCGATCCTGAAGCTCAAGCGCAAGAAAGAAATTTATAAGCACCACTACCACGCTTGTAATACCAATCATTAGAAGATCATAGAAACTTCCGATGTGATCAATGCCGGTCACGTTGTTGAAGTGCACGATAATCGGCCCCTTAATATCTTTTGTCGCGACATATGCCCAAGCGCATCCGCCGATGATAAACGCCAAGCTTGTCACAAAAATAGCCAGCGGTATTCTAAATTTTGAAATTCTTTGAAGCATTCTAGTTCTTTGGAACTTTGCCGGTCAGAATTGAAGCCGCCATTTCGGGGTTCACGACATTTATATCTATGCCCGTCCCGAATTCAAACCCTCCCCACGTCGAAACCTTCGGAACAATCTCGATGTGCCAATGATAATAGCCGTATCCTTCTCCCTTGAGCGGCGCCGTGTGAATAAAAAAATTGAGGTCCGGATCGCCGGCGTTTTTTCTTATCAGTTTCATAGCCGATTGCAGCACTTTAACAATATTCGTGAGCGTACCTGCCGGCGTCGTTTCAAACCGGGACATATGCGCGCGAGGGAAAATGCGAACTTCAAAAGGAACGCGCGAGACAAAAGGTGCGACGGCAACTGCCTCCGAGTTTATATCTATAATCCGTTTTTCTTCTTTTATATCAAAATCCAGCATAACGCAGTGCACGCATTTTTTATGTTTTTCGAAATACCGCTCCGATCCGCGCAACGAATGCGCGATATCGGGAGGAATAATCGGCAATGTAAGCACCTGATAATGCGGATGATATAACGATGCGCCCGCTTTTGCTCCCCAGTTGAAAAATGTCGAAGTATAAACACTGCACGAATCCTCCCGAAGCGTGAGATACCTTTTCTGCAATAGCTTCATGACCTCTGTCGCTTCAGGAAGACTGAGGTCGGCAAAATTTTTGGCATGGTTGCGCGTTATAATCAAGTCGTGTTCACCCACGCCGCTTTTTACTTCATGCGGCCCCTCCTTGAGGGTAACCGCGCAACCCGCAGTATGAGCCAGAGCGGGATATTTATTCCGTATCAAAACAATTTTCCATTTTTTATCGTTCGGATAACTTAAAATCGGCGGCCAGTTGCCGGATTTTTGTAAATCCTCAAATGGACAATCTTTTACAGGAGTGGGCGTGCGCTCCAATGCGACGTCTTTTTTCTTGACGTCAACAAATTTCGGCCGCTTCGCCCGTTCGGTAGCGACAATTATCCAATCGCCGGAAACTAAATCTTTTCTCAGTTCGGACATAATTTAGGAATTAGGAATTAGGAATTAGGAATTAGGAATTTTGACTAACTCCTAGCTCCTAACCACTAACTCCAATTATTTTTGAATCCTATTCATATAGTACCAATTCAAGACGTCTTTCGCTACCGGAAGCGTGTTAAGACTCCCCTCTTTCTCATTTTCAACAAGTATCAAGAGAGCGATCTGCGGATCGGGCGCCGGAGCGTAACCAACGAAGATAGCATTCGCCTGCGTATTATTTTGTATCTGTGCAGTACCTGTTTTTGCCGCAACGGGGAACGGCAAATCCGCTAGCGAGTGTGCAGTTCCAAGAGGATTTACAACAACCTGCCTCATACCCTTCTGAACTTCAGCAATCGCAGGATCATACGACGAAATATCCGCATTTACTTGTGGATGCGACTCATCCAGATTCAGAAATGGCCGGTATATTTTTCCCCCGTTTCCCATTGCATCAATGTATGAAAGAAGCTGAAGCGGCGTCAGAAGCAAATCTCCCTGCCCGATCGAAACATTGTAGGTGTCTCCCAAAAGCCAGGGCTTTTTCGTTTTTGCCTCTTTCCATTCGGGCGAAGGCAAGAAGCCGGAGCTTTCGCCGGGCAAATCAATTCCGGTTTCCTGCCCCAAATCAAATTTTTGCCACCATTCCCGAAGCCGCGTTATGCCCAACCCTTTAATATCTCCGGCACCGCCGCCAACGGTATAAAAATAAATATTGCTCGACTCCGCGATCGCAGAATAGAGATTCACATATCCCTGCGGCCGCCAGTTCATATAGTGCGTTGGCTGATCGGGATTATACGGATTCGGAACTTCGAGATACGCGGGAGAATTTATTTCTCTCGCTGGGTCAATGATTCCCTCGGTCAGTGCCGCAGTCGCGACGAGCGGCTTGATAGTCGAACCCGGGTTATAAAGGCCGCCGACAATCCTATTGAAAAGCGGCTTCGTCGGAGCAGTGAGCATGGTAATTTTTTCCGCGTCGTTCCCGGGATTGCTCAAGATATTGTTGTCGAACGTCGGAATATTGACAAGCGCGAGCACTTCTCCGTTCCGCGGATCAAGCGCAAGCCCGATGCCGACTTTTTTCCCGAGAACCGAAAGCTGATTACGCAAACTTTGATACAAATATTCCTGCAGGCCGGAATCAATCGTAAGACGAATTGACGCGCCTATTTTGGGATCGAGTTTTTCTTCCGGACCAAGCACCTGACCACGTGCGTTCTTCGCCACCGAAATAATACCCGGAGTTCCTTGCAGCTCTTTATCATAAAACGATTCCACTCCTGCGCGCCCGATTAAATCTTCGCCTTTTAAATCAGAATTATTTTTCAAATCAGAGGAATTAACGCGACCGGTGTAGCCCACAACCGGAGCGAACACAATTCCGTCTTTATACTGCCGCTCAAAATCGCTTTCAACACTTACCGACGAGAGCCCTCGACTTTTTAAACCGATAATTTCTTCCTGGCTCAAATTTTCTTTAAGCACTATTGGCGTGAGAAATTCCGACTCATTTGCGCTTTTAAGCGACTCCGACACCGTGCTACTTCCCACCTGAAGTACGTCAAAAATTGCCTGGAGCGTTTCTTCCTGCGACTCGGGATGTTTCAAAAATTCTTTCGCGTCGAGCACGGCCGTGAACGCAGCACTATTTTGTGCAAGCACCACTCCATTCCTGTCCGTGATAAGTCCTCGCGGCGCAGGAATTCGTGCTTCCCTTGTAACATTTGCTTCCGCCCGAGCTTTATAGAACGACCCTTTGAAAAGATTGAGATAACCAATCTGAAAACCAACGACGATGGCGATGCAGACAATTGCCAATCCCAAATAAAACAGCGGCTTATTCCCCAGCGGGACTTCAACTATATCAATATCGCTCGTCCAGTTTTCGCTGAGAGATTCTTCGAATGCGATATTGTGCTGTATATTTTTTTTCTTCATGCTTGATTCGGTAAACGTCGGTAGGGACATTATAAAACTTAACCCGGGCACTGGACAATAGTCCTTTTTTTGTCATCCTCGGGCTTGACCCGAAGATCCAGGATTTATTCTGGATTCCCGCTTTCGCGGGAATGACAGAAAATGGGGTTACGTACGCGCACAAAAACAAAACTCCCCGCTGCGGATTTTTCCGGGCGGGGAAGATGCAGGAGGGTTTATGTTCTTATCTTATTCTATTTGGATTCGAGTTTTTCGATAATCTTTGCTTGCATATTGAGTGCGCTTGCGGAGACGCCATACCAAGTGATTTCTCTGTTGCCGTTCGCCACATGTATTATGAATGTGCGGGAATTATCGTGATCCTCCTTTCTCCTCGCGGTTACAAGGAATTCACCGGATATTCCCGACGAGCTTACCGAGACTAGCTCGAGGGTCTCGCTATAGTACACTAGATTGCCGTCGACGACCCATTCGGAGCCGAGGTGAACCGAGGTGGTTGGAGCTTCAGTGTTTCGAGCGAAGGCTTTTTTTGTGTCCTTGGGTGCGGCCAAATAACCGCCAACTGAAAGAATAAGAATAATTGTTATCAGCCAGAATTTATCTAGTTTTTTCATAAAGTACGTGAGAGAATTTTTTAATTGTTTGATGCCTTGAGCGACCATGAAATGGTGCCCGCATCTGCTGGCTACTTTATATATCAATACTCACCCACCGTCAATGTCGCAGAGAGTTTAAAAATAGCATGCATAAAAAATGTTTCGCACGGGTTTTTAAGCCGTGCGAATTTGTTTTCGAATTTCTTTTATTTTTTTGCCCTTGGTTGCAGCGCTTCTCGGGGAACGGCGACCCATTCGATCCCCCGTCCAACCTCGGACTGGATACTGATGGGGAAAGTGAATCTCCTTCCATCCCGGTGGTGGACAGTGACCACGAACCAGTCATGCAATTTGTCCTGGGCCATAACGCCCACCGATTCGATAGTCAGAGAGTCATCATAGAGAATGGTATCGTCCCATTTCCCGTCTCCCTCAATGAGGAACGGGAACTCCCGAATCGTGACAGGCCGGCAGAATTTCGCTGCGGGCCTCGTGATGATTACTGCGGGCGGCGGAGATGGGGCCGGAGTCGTGATTACCGTTACCGCCGCCGGAGCCACGGCGACGACTGGTGCGGGCGCTACTACCGTTGGCGCAGTTACTATCGTCGCGACCGGCGGATTCACAGTGACCGGGACAGGCGGCGGCGGTGTGTTTGCAACTACATTTGTATCCGCTTCCGCTGGAGTTCGAGGAACCGCCACCGTCACGACCGCGTTGGTGTTAGTATCCGCAGCAAGAGCCGCAGACGTCATGACCGCCAACAAGAGAGAAACTGTAATAATAGATTTCATAATGCATTTATCCGATTGTTCAATTGTCAAAACTCATAGATCGCCGTTGCGCTCCTGAGTCTGCATATAAACTAACATATACTATTGGTATTGTCAATGTGTATTATCCCCTGCTTCCGCTATAATCAAAAGATTAAAAAAATATAAACAAAGCAATAATTTTCAAAATGCCACTCGCACTATATAGAAAATATCGCCCACAGAAACTTGATGATCTTTTAGGGCAAGAGACAAATACGCAGATTTTTAAAAGTGCGGCGAAGAACGATCGCTTCGCGCACGCATATCTTTTTTATGGCCCGCGAGGCACGGGGAAAACAACAACGGCGCGGCTCATAGCAAAACTCCTGAACTGCGATAAACGGAAAACCGACAAAAAATTTCACGCGCAGGGCGAGCCGTGCAACGAATGCCGACATTGCACCGGGATCGATCTTCAGAACTCGTTTGATGTCATAGAAATTGATGCAGCTTCGAATCGCGGCATAGATGAAATCCGAAATTTGAAGGACGGAATAAAAATATCCCCTTCAGCCGGCGATTTTAAGGTATATATCATTGACGAGGCGCACATGCTTACTACCCCTGCATGGAACGCACTCCTCAAAACGCTCGAAGAGCCGCCGGCGCACGCGGTGATTATACTCGCCACGACGGAATACGAAAAGGTCCCCACCACCATTACTTCCCGAACGCAGCGTTTCATCTTTAAAAAGCCGTCGAAAATAAAAATCATCGAGAAACTTTCGTATATTATTAAGCAAGAAAAAATAAAAGCGGATGAAGCCGCGCTTGAGCTTATCGCCGCAGCATCCGAAGGAAGCTTCCGGGACGCCGAGTCGCTTCTCGATCAGATAAGTTTGATGCAAGCTCCGACGCTCGCCCGGAGCGAGGCCGGAGTCCCGACCGCGGAGCGCGTCGGGAAAAAAATTGACGTTGCATCCGTCGAGCGCATCACGGGACGGGTCGGCGCCCGGAAAGTGCAGGAACTTTCCGACCTTATCGCATCCAAAAAACTTGGCGACGCACTCGCCTACATCGCGGGACTAAACGACGAAGGACATAATCTGAACCAACTTACCAAAGATATCATTCACCACCTCCGAAAAGCACTCTCACTTATATACAGTCCACAACTTGAAGCAACATTTCAAGGCGAACTTACGGACGACGAAATCAAGAAATTGAAAAAACTTTCCACACTTTTGAATCCGGACGTTGCTCGAAAACTTATTCAATCACTCATCCGCGCATACTCGGAGATGCGCTACAGCCCGTTTGCGATGGTGCCGCTCGAGATTGCTCTCATAGAAAATTTAAAATAGTTTTGCCTATTTCCCCTGCATCGGTCCCGAGATGTCTGCGAGTTGATTTCCCTGATTTCGAAAAGAGAGAAGAGATTGCAGATTTAAAACCAAAGATTGAAGAGCGGAAAAAAGACTTGCAAGCTGAGATGTTCCCGCCTCGGCCGAAAATTCAGCGTGAGCCCATAGCGGGAAAATAATGACGGCAATACACAGCGGGATATAGAAAATTTTTTCATCGTGATTTGGTCAATTTTGGAATCATTAGCGCGTAATCGAAATATTCGGAGTGCTCGAAGCTTTTTTGAGCTCGGTCGCAGGAGCGGAAAGCGTTATCGCACCAGTGCTTGTTGCCTGCACAATTGTATACCCCGTATCGTAGTCCGTATTTGAGTCGTAATGCGCGGTTGAGGTTGATGGATCAAAGGGCAGTGTCCCAAGATACGTCGGTATGAGACAACTTGCGATGTCATAATTGCCTGCGCCAACGGCCATTTTTGTTGTCGTCGTCGGAATTGATCCGGCGGCACAGACAAATGTCCCCATCGCAGAGTCGGCTATATTCTGGCGAATTGCACTCATAAGGGCGCTTAGATGAAGAGCGCGCTGGGAATTCCTGGCGCTTGCAAACTGGCCTGCCGGATTAAGAGACACAATCGCAATGCCAGAAATAATCGCGAGAATAGTGAGTGCGATGAGTATTTCTATGAGAGTCAATCCGTTTCTTTTTTTCTGATTTCTAATTTTCACTTTAAATCTCTTTTATTGTACCTCGTCCCACGAGATTATCGAATACTGGTCGGCCGTGAGAGGGAAACTCGGCGGCGGCGCGTAAAGAAGATTGGAGTCGTAGATAATATCGCGCTCCTGGTAGCCCGTACTGTCGGTGTATCCAAATCCATATCGCAGACTACTGAAAAGCGAACCGTAGAGAGTGATCTTTTGGCGAACCACGGTATTGCCGCACTTATTTGAATTCGAGTTGTCGTTTGGCGGTGAATAATAATATCTTCCTATTCGTCCGTTTTGCGCAACTAGCGCGCCATCAATCCGGAGAATGTTTTCACTATACAAACCAACATTGAAATTATTCTGGGCGACCATCCCGATGGTGTCGCTCCCGTTATAATTTGTATACAGCGTACTGCTATTCACGGTTATACTTGCCCGTGTCGCGGGATTATCCGGAAAACGCCCTGCTCCGATCGTGACATGCTTCCCAGTTACCTGTCCGCGAATCCACAAATCGTCTTCAGCAAAAATAACGCCGTTCGACGGGATTGTGCCGGTCGCCTTAAGCGTCTCGCTTTGAATACTCCACGTTCCCCATCCATCCTGATTACTTGTATTTGTGCACCCGTTCGGAGGAGGTTTGAGCGCTGTCACTTTATACATTGAGTACGCCCCCGAAGGATCGAGCACGAGATCGTAGCCAAACGCAGAGCTTGATGCAAAATATGTGCCGCTTGCCTGTGCAAGGGATTTGAGGGAAGAAAGCGTCTGCGTGATCTGCGTGAAATCCAAAGCGGGAACCGGAAAACTCCGCCCGGCGATAAACACATCCGGCCTACTCGGTACCGCCCCAGGAGGAAATGGATCAACCGGGCTTACATGAGTATGCACACCGAACTCCGCCTGACCACCATGGTCCGGATCGTCATACGTTGCCTGAGCGCTTTGCACACTATTGTGCGCGAGCCCATCGAAGTGAATACCGCCATTCGAAAAAATAGGACCAAATACTTCTGTGCCACTGCCGAATCTGACATCTTCGCCAATCGCCACAGAATATTTCACAAATGACGACTTCCCAAGTTGAACTTTGATAATTTTTTGAACGGACGGATCGGCAATGACATTGCCGGTGCTCTCGATTGTAACAACCGTTGATCCCGGAACAGGCGTGATATTCAGCGTAAAACTTCCGACGACCGTACCGTCCCTGTTGAAATACTGATGAACATACGGCCCGGCATGCCCAGTCCCATCCTGAAAGTCCAATGGCGCGTGCGCGAGATGCCACCGATAGTACTCTATCCCCGACTCCGCTATGGAAAACGCCTCTTGCTTGTTAATCCCGCGAACCGAGAGCTGGGTGAACGAAAGCGAAAGGAACACAAAGCCGCTAATTAAAGTGACTACGACCGAAGAAAAAATCAGCACCTCCAAAGAGAATTGACCGCGACGCGAACTTGCAACTTGTAGCTTGTACCTTGTAACTTTTTTACTTGTCATTTGTTGTTTGTCATACGTTATATTTCTATGTCCCGCGTAAATTTCTTAACGTTATAGTTTGAGTGAAAAATAATGCGGAGGGAGCGGTAGTCGGCTTCACATCGACATAGACGGATATTTTCACGGCGCGCACTTTCGATATATCTACCGGCGCGACCAGCGGGGCCTGCGAACCGGTATAGCCCGAGTCGTAGTAAGAAAAAATTGGTGTACTTGACGAGATAATAATATTCGCGATTGACGTGGTTACCATCTCGGTGCTCGTCGAATATACGAGCGGGTTTCCGGTTGGCTTTGTAATCCCGCGCTGAAGTGTGCTGGTGACGAAAAAATATCTTACGAGTTCAAAAATTCCATCCCGATCAACGTCGCTATAAAACGAGAATGAGCTGGTACTTGCCGCCGAAATGGGATACGCGCCGATGCTCGACTGCCCTGCGGAGCGGATGTCCGTCGCGATTATCTGGAATGACTGGCCTACATCCTGCTCGGATTGCAGTTTCTGCCCAACAATATTTTGGAGAACGCCAACGCTGCTTTTCAAACTCCCGACAACGATTGCGATACCCGCGAATATCGCAAGTGCAAAAACAATTTCAAGAAGAGAGAAGGCGGCTCGAGAATAGCCATCTTTTGAAACACAGGATATTTTTTCTGCTGAAAAAATTCCTCGCCCCCCGCCCGACTGAACGACTTCAATCGTTCGGGCAGGTCGCGTCACCACGCTCCGAGACGGTTTCAAAAGATGGCTATTCTCTTCGTTTGGATTGATAAAGTTAGAATTGTTCATGTTAGTGCGAAAGTGGTATGCGGACTTCCTGCCAGTTCGACGCCACGGAAACAGTACTCGTGGATTCCTGATATCCCGGCGCGCTTATATCTATCGTATAGGTTCCGGAAGTTAATCCCGAAAAGAATACCTGCGCGGGCGGAACGCATATTGAACTAAAATCTAAACTTACAGTATGAATTGTCGGCGTGTAATTTTCATCCTGCGTTTGAAGGAAAACTTTATAGCGAATGAAACGATTATTCGTGTGCCCCCCGTACGCGATTGTGCCGGTCGCCGAATAATATGTATTCGCCGTTCCATCCGGACCGATAAAATTCCATGTTGCCTGATCATTATTTGATGCAATCTGAAATTGCACACTATTCGACCCTGCCTGCACCGACTGCGTATCAGGATTCCAACTTAACGCGTAATACGAAGCGCTGTCCGTTCCCACGTCAAACGTTTTAGATATAAGCCACGAAACGGTGCCTGTGGTATATGCTCCACCAACCGACTTCAGCGCAAGCGAGCCCGCCGGAGAATCGGTTTCGATTCCCCCATCCTGACTGCTATATTGTCCACCAGACCAGTCGGTGTCGGTCCACGTGTTCCTTCCCGTAATTGCCGTTTGTGAAAATCCGCTTTTCGAAACAGCCACCGTTGCGCTTGAAACACCGGCGCCGGTCGCCGTATCCGTAACGGTCACGAGAAGCGACAGAGGATTTAGTGACTTTGTTATGAATCTAAAATCGTATGTCGAGCTCGGATTTACCGCGAGCGGCGTAAGCGGGACGGTGCCTGCGAGATCAGTCGAGGAACTTGAGAGCGTGAGCGAATAGGTATCCCACTCAATCGCGGAAAATGTTTTGAGGCCACTTCCGTCCGTCACGGAACTCGTCGAAAACTTGAGCACATTCGGATTTGTGGCAATAACTTTCGAGCCGACCATCGAAAAACTTTTGTTTGCGGACGCTATGCAGGTATTGCCCGACGTATGGACATTTATCTGGCTTGTGCGGTCTATCGCAAACGTTACTTGCGTCACCGCTCCGGCGGCGACAGTGGCGTTGGGCTTCACCGGGTTTGCGGGATTGCCCGGCGCATACGTTTTATCGGAAGAATAGCCACCCTTGGTGATTGATATCGCATAGGCCTGCGTACTCGTGGGAACACCGACGAGCTGCAGCGATCCCGACGCATTTGTGGTATCTGTCAGATCAATTGCGGGAGTGACACTCGCGTTCGAAACGTGCACATTCGCATTTGAAACCGTTATGCCGTTCGCATCAAGGACATTTATAAAAAGAGAACCGTTCGTGCTTGCTGACTCGAGATTTGCCGGCGCGACAGTTGTTGTCATTTCGTACGAAACAGGCCTCGAACACTGGATACACTGCGCCCGAAGATCTACAAATTTGTAATCCGCGGGGGCGGTGTCGTTTGGAGTGCCGCCGAGCGTTCCGTCGAAGGGGTCATCAATGTTCCGGACAGTGGTATTCACCAAAAAACTCATGTCCCCGACCGTTATCGTCTGCGACTGCGGAATAATGCCGGAGGGAATGCCGCCCACAGTCCCCACCTGATCGTAGGGAATGTTGCGCACGATTTCCGCCTGTTGTTCCAAAAGAAAAAGCGCTTCTGTCCGAATTGAATTATTTTTTGTTGAATCAACAATCGAGAAATATACGAGAAATATCCCGCCGAAAAGCAACGTAATTATTCCCAGGCTTATGACAAGGTCTATGAGACTGAATCCCGTTAGAAGCCGCGATCGCTTAGTATTTGTCATTAGAAAATCCATTGTGGGAATTTTTTTAAAGTAAAAAAATCTATTTAAATCATAGATCGCGATCTGCTTCTAACGGGATGAAGCCATTCCGTTTCACCTCTCAATTATACTATATACACTTTTGCCGCCCTACCTCACTCCGTTCGAGATCGAGTAAATCGGCAAAATAATTGCCAAAGCGAGAAATCCGACCATCATTCCCATGATAAGAAGCAGCAACGGCTCCAAAAACGTGGTCATCGTCCGAAGATGGTTGTCGAGCTCCTCGGTATAATAGTCGGACAGATATATAAGATTGTCTTCGAGATTGCCCGTGCTCTCCCCGATTTTCACAATGCCGATGAGAAGCGGAGGGAAAAAATTTTTCCGCATCCCCAAAAAATCCGATAGCTGGCCGCCCTTCCGTACAAAGTCCTGCGCACCATAAAACGATTTCCTAAAAGCGCTGTTCTCAAACGTAGAGCCGGTAATCTCGAGTGCGTCCACAATCGTGATGCCGCTCTTCAAGAGCAGGGCGAGAATTCGCGCGAAGTTCGCCACATTCACGCTCTGGACAAAGCCCGACACCACCGGAACATAAAAAACGGAACGGTCAAAAAAGTATTTAATTCCCTTTACCTTTGTAATCAGGAATCGAAGAAGTACAAAGAGTATGATAGCGCCTCCGACGATCCATACTCCGAACTTTTTTGAAACATTGATAATGGATATAAGGATGCGCGTCGGGAGCGGAAGCGCGACGTTCAGCCCCGTGATCACCGGAAGCAGTTTTGGAAATATGAAAAATGTGAGGAATCCAGAGACGAGAAGCATCGCGATAAGGATTATCATCGGGTACACCATCGCGGAGCGAACTTTGCCCTGCAGGTTTTTTGCTTTCTTAAGCTCCTCTGCGAGATAGGTGAGATTCGTCGTCAGCGTGCCGGAGAGTTCGCCGATGCGGATGATACTGATAAAAAAATCTCCGAATGTTTTTTTATATTTTTCGAGGCCGTCCGAAAGGAGGTGGCCGTTATTCACCTCGATGCCGACATTCTTTATTATTTTTTTGAGCGGTCTTGACTCCGTCTGTTCGCCAATTATCCTTAAACTCTCGAGCAACGGAAGACCAGACTTCGTCACAATCGCCAAATGGCGAACAAAATTAATCTTTTCCTGAAGCGAAACATAGCCAAAAAGGGCTAAGAGTTTATTCATAAAAACTTATTCATAAATAATCCTCAATATTTCTTCAAGCGTCGTGACTCCCGCTAGCGCTTTAATGATCCCGTCTTTTATCATCGTTATCATCCCGTTTTTTATCGCTGCCCGTTTTATTTCCTGAGCGGACGCGCGGTTCATAATGAGAGTTCGAATATCATCCGTAATTTCCAAAACCTCGCGAATGCCCATTCTTCCGCGATACCCGGTCTGGTTGCACGCCTTGCATCCTTTGCCCTGATAAAATTCCCGAATCTCCTTCTCCCCTTCGATTTCTGGAATAATTTCTTTTATGCTTCTCACCTCCTCGGGGCTTAAAACTCTTTTTTCTTTGCATGACGGACAGATTGTCCGCACCAGCCGCTGGCCCATGACGATGTTCACGGTTGAGGCGACCAAAAACGGCGGGACACCCATGTCGATAAGACGCGGGAACGTGGTCGCGGCGTCGTTTGTGTGAAGTGTGCTTAAAACCAAGTGGCCGGTCAGCGCCGCGTTCACCGCAATGCTGGCTGTTTCTTCATCCCGGATTTCACCGACCATGATGATGTTCGGATCTTGGCGCAGGATGGAACGGAGACCGCTTGCGAACGTGAGCCCGACCGTCGCATTGGTCTGAATTTGCGTAGCGCCCTCGAGCGCGTACTCTATCGGATCTTCGACGGTAACAATGGACGTTTCATCATGATTCAACTTTTTTAAAATCGTGTAGAGCGTTGTAGTTTTCCCCGAGCCGGTCGGACCATTCGCCAAAATCATTCCGTATGGCCGCCGTATCGCCTTTTGCACTTTCTCCAATTCGTTTGGCGGAAATCCCAAATCCTCGAGCGTCCATGCCTGCGTCTCCGCCAAAATACGCAGAACCGCATTTTCACCATGATACGTTGGCATCGTGGACACGCGCACGTTTACATCACCAATATCTTTTAACTGACATTTAAATCTGCCGTCCTGCGGCACGAGGTGCTCGTCAATACGAAGACCGGAGAGCACTTTTATCCTGCTGATAATTTCGTGATGTATCGCCTTCCCCACTCCGATATCCTCGAAAATGTCCTGCAGTATTCCATCAACCCTGAAACGAATACGCACCTTCTCTTCTTCCGGCTGGATATGAATATCCGACGCGTGAGCGGTATACGCGTATTCAACGAACAAATCAACCAATTCAACGAGAGAAATTTTCTCGAGCGGCTGAATGAGTATTTTTTCTATCGCAACCTTCAGGGAATCAACGTCTCTCATGTGTAGTATTATATCACACCGCTATTCTGCAGCAGGAGGTTTCGGCGGCTCTCCTATCATGCGAAATGCTATTTTCATTTTTTCAGCCATCTCATCAACGTTTGCCTTATCAAAAAAACCCTGCATACCAAGCTCTTTGCTGATCATTTCGTTGTCTCCGCCGCTTATGCCCGGCCACGGATGGTTTGCACTCGTCAAAAACGCGATATTCGTTGCTTTCGTTGCTGGATTTTCCCTGACAGAAAGCGCCGCTTCCACGCCATTTATTCCGGGCGGCATATTTATGTCCATTAAAATCAAATCAGGCAGAAGCTCGGGCGCTTTTTGTACCGCTTCCGCTCCGCTTTTCACCGTCACGCAGTCGAAACCGGCGGCACCGAGCTTCGCAGAAATTATTTCCCGAAATTCTTCTTTGTCGTCCGCGATAAGAATTAGTGGTTTTTCTCTCATTGCAAGTGATTATAACATTAAAACTAAGGAGATTCAAGACAGTGCATTACTTTTTGAGACAGCTCGTCTATACTTAAAGAAGAATGGGTACCGAAGTCCTCAAAATTTATATCGTACTCGCGATCATACTTGTGATCATACTTGGAGCCGGAGTTTATTACATACTTACTCAATCGCTCCCAGAGCTTCCGGTCGCTCCGGTCACGCCCACCGCTTCTCCGGATCAAATGCAGCCACCGGCAAGCGGAGACATTGCCGCTCAATCAAAAGGAATTCTTCAAGACATTGATCAGCTCGCGCGCGGCTCAATACAGATTGTGAAAAACGGAAAAAATAAAATCACGATCACGTGGACAAATCTTCCCGAAGGAACCACCAGCATCGTTATTTTCAGATCGAGCGGGAACGGGCTGTGGGTTCGCTGGAAAACAGTTCCCGTAGGGCAGAGCTCTGGCGGCTCGGCGGACATCGCGCTCGGGCACGGAGAAAACGCATCAAACTATTCGTATTATGCGCAGGCATTTACACCCGACGGATTTACACTCTGGGCGTCCCCTATCGTTCAAGCGGAATTGCCTCCTCCACCGCCGCCAGTGGGAGGCCAGACTCCGACATCAACCGCAACATCAACCGGAAACGGCCCGATAGCTGACGGAGGAAATAAAAATCCCGGATCGGGAAACCCGCCGCAAGCAACTTCCACTCCGCCCTCGCCGACTTCCACGACCCCCATCACTCCTCCATCCGGAAATCCGACTTCAACTACGCCGAATACTCCCCCGCCGGATAATAATCCGCCACCTCAAACACCGCCCGTTAACCAAGTTGCGTATTACACTCCTGACGGAAAAATAGCCGGCTATTATACTCCGCAAACAAATCCGTTTTGGGTTCTGCACGTAAACCAGAGCATTGAAATCGGCTGGCAAAATCTTCCGCCGCCGACAAACGTACTTATCGTCTACCGCTCGGCAAGCCAAACCGGTCCGTGGGACGAACTCCTGAACCAAAAAAATCCGAGCACCTCAACGCCGGATTTCGTTCGCCTCATTGATTACACGATTTCCGATTCGTATTATTACCGTATGGATGCGCTCTCCGGAACAAATATCATCGCTGCCTACGAACCGATATTTCTTGAAGGGATAACTAATTAGAAAATAGATAATAGAAAGTAGATAATCAAAGATAGAATTAGGGGGAAATAAAAATCCGGTGCTTTGGTGTACCGGAAGACCCCAACCGATTCAGGCAGTTGGACCTTTTCTTTTTTGCTTTATGAGTGAGCAGCAATACTCAATCGAAGCTCCGAGGGCTTTTTACAAAGATTTTGAATTACTAGAATCCGGCCGAGCCGCTTGGCGTACCAAGTCCGGTTGGTCCATCGTAGCCCAACACCGCGGTACAAAGATATGTTCCGCCGCAGCTCCCGTTGCTGCCGCTTGTAATGTCGTGCAGGTTTGCGCTGTTTACATACGGAAGTTGATTCGCGGGTGTGACTAAGTTCACATTTCCGGCTAGAGCGTATGTCGCCGCAATGAGCGGAGAAGAAAGACTCGTGCCTCCAACTTTGAACCATCCACTTCGCCCTTGATACCGAACGCTGTCGTAAACCGCCGCGCCGGTATTCGGATCGGCGTCCGCGGAGACGTCCGCAACCGTACGATTTGCGCAGAGCGCATCAACTTGCCACAACGGCTTTGGCTCATATGCGCTGCAGCCGCTCCCCGCTCCGCTCCATGCTCTTTCGCTCGTGCGATTATTCCCCGAATCCACGGTTAAGCTCGTGCCACCGACCGCCGTCACATACTGCGAAGCTGCCGGATATTCTGTTCCATAGCCACTGTCGCCGGAGCTTACCGTAATCGCCACACCGGGCTTATTGAAGTGGCCGTCGTACTCTGAAGACGTTTCGGCGGAAAATTCATTGCCGCCCCAGGAATTCGAAATAGTTTTTACGCCCATGGCTGCGGCCTCGTCTTCTGCGGCGATGAGATTTGCAAAGCTTGCCGAGTCCGCCTCAACAAGGAGGATGTTACAGTTTTGGCAGAGGGCATGCGCGGCTTCGACGTCGAGTGAAATTTCAAGCGCCCATCCGGCACTTGCTGTGGGATAGGTTGTGCCTCCGCGCTGATTTACTTTTTGGAAACAGGGCACGTTCGTGGTGCCCGTCCCAACCGAACAGCTTTTCAAACTGGGAATGCCGAATGTGGCGCTATAATTATTCAAATCCGACAAAATGTTTGGATGATCATACGCATCCACGATCGCGATTGTCTGATTCGAACTTGTGATACCGCTCACGCCGTATGCACCGCGGAATTGAGCCGGGCCGAAGCCGCTCGGAGTTGATTTAGATTTCGGCAAACCTTGCGAGTCAACGATGACACGTGCATGACAATTCGCAGAATCCGGCGATCCGCCACGCGGACAAACCCGGGCGTGCTCCTCATGCCCGCCTCCATTTTCATTGTCCGAATTTCCATTTCCATGATTCCCCTCGGCGAACGCAATTCCAAAAGAAACAACCGCAATCAACGCCGCCACACCAACGCCCGATATAATTCCCCTCTTATTTTTATTCATATGTTTATATAATAGTACCCTGGATTAAAAAGGCAACTGGGGGGCATCCGCGAAATCTAATTTCCGGCATTTAGCTTTTTCCGAATTTCGTGATATAAAAGAGGAGTTAAATTAATTGCCGGGTCTGCTAATTGGTAGGCAAATGGACTCTGAATCCATCAATCTAGGTTCGACCCCTAGCCCGGCAGCACTTCGATTTTCACTTCGTTCAAATCTCAGTGTCTTCGACTCTTTTTACGAAGTGTAAAAATCGAAGTTCCCGGGTGAGTCTTCGACGAGGGACAATTCTTTAATCCTTCGACGCGAAGAAAATTGAAGACACTGATAAAGTGATAAAATAAAACCATGTCCGTCTTCGTTTATATCTTAGAATGTGCCGATCAATCTTTATACGTCGGTTGCACAAATAATCTAGAAAGGAGATTGTTTCAGCATAACGAATCAAAATCGGGGGCGCACTATACAAAAATAAGACGACCCGTACGACTGCTCTATTCAGAATCATTTCCAACTTTGCGCGAAGCGAGAAAGCGCGAATCTGAAATCAAAGGCTGGCGACGAGAGAAGAAACTTGCTTTAATTAAAAAATAAGCGACATTCGACTCCGGCCCTGTAGCTAACTTGAGATAGGCCATTCGGCTCTGAGAGCCTCAGGCTCGATGAGTTCGGATTTCGAGGAGCTTATAACTTACATGAAAAATATTATCTTTGATTGGTCTGGCGTAGTGAGAGACACAGTGACGAACCAAATGTGGATTATTAATCAGATATTTAAAAAATATGGAGTAAGGGAGATATCTACGGAAGAATTCAGAGAAAACTGGAAACAGCCGCCCGCTCTTTTTTATCAAAAATATTTACCTGAGGGTTATAACGAAGAGGAGCGGACAAAGCTATTCCAGGAATTGCAATTAGATAAAGACTGTCCAAAAGCAGTCGCATTTCCTGAAGTGGTAAAACTCATACACACATGTAAGGAAAGCGGTTATTTTCTTGCCGTCGTAAGTTCCGATTTTCCTGAGACATTACTTCCTGAGGTACAAAAGTATGGGCTGGAAAATGTTTTTAACGAAATTATCACAGATGCAAATGATAAATTGGAGCCCGTTCAGAAAATAATTAAAGATAACAATCTAAATCTACAGGATACTTTTTTTGTTGGAGATAGTAATCATGAGGTAGATGTTGCTAAAAAAGTGGGGATTAAAAGTATTGCGGTCACATGGGGTTTCACGAGCGAGCAAAAATTAAGCGCACATGATCCAGATTATATCGCCCATAATACAGAGGAGCTAGAGAGTGTAATCTTAAAATAAATCGTTCCGCGGGTCAGTTCCTTAACCGCGCCGCGCTGCGTCGATAGCGGCGACGTCAATTTTTTTCATTGTCATCATCGCTTTAAAAGCGCGCTCTGCTTCAGCACCGCCGGCGGCAAGCGCATCGGTAAGCGTACGCGGCGTGATCTGCCAAGATACTCCCCAGCGGTCTTTGCACCACCCGCACATACTCTCCACGCCGCCGTTTCCGACGATTGCGTTCCAATAGCGATCTGTTTCTTCCTGATTGTCCGTTGCGATCTGAAAAGAAAATGCCTCGCTTTGTTTAAACGCAGGGCCACCATTCAAACCAACGCAGGGAATTCCGCAGACAGTGAACTCTACCGTTAGTACGTCGCCCTTCTTGCCATCCGGAAAATCACTGGGCGCGTGAAAAATAGCCCCTGCTTTACTATCTGGAAAAGTAGCGGCATAAAAGCTCGCTGCGCTTTCCGCGTCCTTTTGAAACCAGAGACAAATTGTATTTTTAGGTGTCATGTTCGTATATTATTTTATAGGGCTTCAGGATAATTTACAAAATAAGTAAAGATGCCTTATTTATACATCACTCAAAGGCGTCATCGTACACAGCAGTCTAGCTTAGGTTCGAGTCTAAGACGGATTCCGAGTATAGTTATTACAGTATCAAATAGTGGGCGGCATTCCTATCAGCACCAGCCACCCTTAAATAGCTTCGGATTCCGAGAAAAAAATTACTAAAATCATGTCAACTCAAAAAGAAGTAATAGAATTTATACTTGAAAAATTGGCGAATCCAAAACGCTTTTCTGCCCGGGCGATGTTTGGAGAATATGCGCTCTACGCAGACGGCAAAGTAGTTGCGCTTGTCTGCGACGACCGACTATATGTAAAAATATTGCCATCAAGCCAGCAGCTCGAAAAAATATGCGAAAAAGGCTCTCCGTATCCCGACGCAAAGCCACATTATATTGTTGAGGAAGATCAGCTTTCAAACATAGAAGAGCTTCCGAGTATTCTTTTCAATATTTCGAAATCTTTACCGGAAAAGAAAAAGAAAGTTAGACGTATTTGATAAAATAATCTCATGACCAAAAGCCGACCTTCGCTAAAGCTACGGCGAGCCGCAGAAAGTATAGCCGGGGGCACCGTGCATAAAATGCCGCAGGATTTACGAAAAGCCATTATTGCGACGCCTGCGGCGTTAGCTATGTGGGAAGACATTACTCCCCTCGCGCGCAATGAATGGATTTGCTGGGTTACGTCTGGCAAAAAATCGGAAACGAGGAATATCCGCATTGAGAAAGGACTCTCGAAGCTTAAAAGCGGAATGCGTAGACCGTGCTGTTGGATTGGTTGTCCTCATCGTTGAATGAGGCGGTGGTGGAGGTTTTCCATTCAGAATAAGAATAAAAGAGGGGCTGACGAATTTTCGCCAGCCCTTAAAGATCAATGGATAAGTTCGAGATCCTCTTCGACTATACTATAACCACAAGAACAATTAGCCGGCCGACAAATCATGCGCCAAAACTTAGTTCTCCTCTCGTAGGGTTTTCCATCGACAAAAACATGCTTATGATCTGCAACTCCTAAACTTGTTTCGTAAGTAAAGTTTCCAAAGTTGTAAGAAGTCAGCAAACATTTAATATTAGAATGCCATCCTTGACCAGTCTCGGCATCGATCAGTTCTCCGGTTCCCCATGCCAAATTCGATATATCAGTCATTACCTCCTCGATCTTACGAAGAAGTATCTTTATAAATGGAATTTCTGGAGTCGCGCCAGTTACAGCATTTATGATCTGAGAATAATCGATTTCCATGTTGTTTTGATGAGTTAAGTAGCTTAAATCAGAACAGATATTTGGAAGGGGCGTCTTATCAACGCAAACTGGAATAATTTTGATGGGTCTCCTGCGCCTCGAAGTCACCCTGGCCAATGTTGATCGAAGCTCTCGCTGAACCCATCTGGATCGTGCCGCCCTACGAGACCATACTAAAACGTAATGACTACACCTTCCTAATGCACCATCGATCTCTTCAATAAGTGAATCCCCCGGGGCCAATGCCCACTCATCAAACCAAACACCTACCTGCGCGGTTGCCAAAAAAACTGCAATCTCCTCAGCTACTTTTTTATCGGCTGAATTGTAACTAAGAAAAACTAAACTTTTCCTTTTCGATTCATTGATTGTTTCATTATCTTTCATATTTCCTTTCGGTTTAACTAAATTTTCAATATCCTATGAATTTGATACCATAGATCCTATAATTTAGAAATAAAAGATCATCCATGCCTGAACCAACAATCGACTTAATTAGTTTCTTCATTTTTATAGTTCCAGGTGCAATAACCGTTTGGACATATAGAAATTTTACTAAGTCCAAAAAAGCTGGCGATTTCGAATATATCGCCCTTAGTGCTTTTTGGGGAGTTATAATTGTTGCCATTCAACAACTAATCGCTCCAAGGGGAAAGTTTACAGAAATCATCAATAATCAGTACGCAGCAGCTTTTGCGTTTTCGCTATTTGGATTTATTTTTGGATGGCTAGGGAGTCAAATAACAAAAAGATGGGTGAAGATAAAAATTAAAACTCGCAAGATAATTATGATTGCTATTTTTGTCGGAGCTTTTTTTGGCTACGGAAGTGCTCATAAGATGTTTATGGGTTCGTGGTTTGATTTAGTCCTTTGGGTCTGTATCGCCCTGATTCTGGGACTTTTTATAGATGAAAAAGAAAATGCATTGAGGGCTGGCGGGGTCTATGGTTTTTTTCTGACAATGTCACTATTACTCCCAAACTTTAAAGATACCCCTCTTGCCCCCTTCTGGCTGGGAATTATGAATGGCATGGGAATCATTTGCGGTATTATCTGCGCATATTTTGGAAATCAACTCAGGAAAATAGCTCCACCTTGGTTAAGTAAAATAATCCCATGACTAAGTACATCCTCCACGGAGGGTTTACTCGAAAAGATAATGAACTCAACCGCACTTTTTATGGTGAGGTTGTGCGGGATATTCCGGATGGTGGCATAATACTCTTGATATATTTTGCTTCGCGGACAGAGGAGCATACTACGGAGAGCTTTGAGTATCAAATAAAAATGTTCACTGTTGCAGCGCATGGCAAAAAAATAAACTTTGTCATAGCGACAAAAGAAGATTTTCTGGACCAGCTTAAGCGATCTGATGCTGTATATTTTAACGGAGGAAGTACGAATAAACTGCTTAAGATATTACGAACATATCCCGATTTAAAATCACTTCTAGAAGGAAAAACGGTTGCGGGGTCTTCGGCTGGAGCATATGCGCTCGCTCACTTCGGCGCTTCACATGATAAACCGGAAGTGCGGGAAGGGCTTGGGCTTGTTCCCATACGAGTTGTTTGCCACTATAAAAGCGCCAAGTTGCCGCCGAATGCAGAATCGGTTTCGCTTCTCAGAAACACCTCCCCGGAGCTTGAGCTCATATTTTTAAAGGACTTCGAATGGAAAGTTTTTACGTTGTAATTGATCTCGCACAGGTACGTCTATGTTAAAATAAACCCAATGAGAAAAATAATCACTACAACTTTTGTAACGCTCGACGGGGTGATGCAGGCGCCGGGTGGGCCGAAAGAAGATACGTCAGGCGGGTTCACGCAAGGCGGGTGGTCGGCGAACTATTGGGATGAAATTATGGGCGGAGTGATAAACGGATTTATGAATATGCCATTTGAACTCCTCTTGGGCAGGAAGACGTATGACATATTTGCTGCATATTGGCCAACCGCAACAATTGATCATGAAGTGGGAAAGCCATTCAATGCTACAAAAAAGTATGTTGTCTCTCACACGCCTTCGGCACTTTCATGGAATAATTCTATGATTGTGACGGGCGACGTTCCGGCGGAGATTAAAAAGCTCAAAATGATGGACGCTCCGGACTTGTGGATTCATGGAAGCGGAAACCTTATCCAGACACTTTTAAAGAATAATCTGATTGACCGGATGCATGTGTGGACGTTTCCGGTGACGGTGGGCGGCGGCAAACGATTATTTGCCGAAGGAACACAGGCCGCCGGATTCAAACTTGTTGATTCCAAAGTTGCAAAGACCGGAGTGATC
>CAYQKB010000001.1:0-49695 GCA_964418085.1 uncultured Candidatus Saccharibacteria bacterium | reverse complement strand
CGAATCCCAGCTCATCTCTCTCGTCCGCGACAAGCATTTTCCAGCCGTACAACTGTGGCTTCGGCATCACCACCCGAAGTACGCGCCGAAACTTGAGATTGAGGGAACTATTAATACGATCCAAGAGCTTTCTCCTGAACAAAAGGAGCTGGTGCGAAAAGCTCTTGAGTTAGCAAACATCAATCTTGAAAATCATGGAACAGACCAGCAACAATCTTCTTGAAGCAATTGCCAATGACCGCGCCGTGCGGCAGGCGGTAGCCCGCGAAAGCCACCTCCTCTTTTTTTCGGTCTATCTCGCACACTACATCAAATATCCAGTAGCTGAGTTCCAGAAAGACATTTTCCGAATCACCGAGGATATGTCGAATCGGCTCGCATGCATCGTGGCGTTCCGAGGAAGCGGAAAATCCACCCTCATCACCTTGTCGTATGCGCTCTGGTCAATTCTTGGCGTGCAGAAGAAAAAGTTCGTCCTCATCATTTGCCAGACCCAGGCGCAAGCACGACAACATATGGCGAATCTCCGCCGTGAGCTCGAAAACAACCCGCTTCTTAAAAGCGACCTCGGCCCCTTCCGCGTGGAGTCCGCCGGAGAATGGGCAATGTCTTCAATTGTGTTCCAAAACACGGGTGCCCGAATCATGATTGCTTCGATCGACCAGAGTATTCGGGGCCTGCGCCATTACGAACATCGCCCCGATCTTCTTATCTTGGACGATATTGAAGATATCAACTCCACAAAAACACTTGAGGGCAGAAACAAGATTTTCGATTGGTTTACACGTGAAGTGGTTCCCTTGGGCGATATCGGCACGCGGATCGTGATTGTAGGGAATCTCTTGCACGAAGATTCCTTGATGATGCGGCTGAAGCGAAAAATTCTGGAAAAAGAATTGCGTGGTGTTTACTTATGGTTTCCGTTGCTCAACGAGCACGGCGACTGTCTCTGGCCGGGCAAGTTCGACACGCAAGAGAAAATCGACGAGTTGCGGCACAGCGTCGCAAACGAAATCGCGTGGCAGCAGGAATATCTTTTAAACATTGTTTCCGATAACACGCGCGTAGTTTTCCCCAAATGGATCAAATACTACGATGAATTTCCTAAGACGGAATGCCGAGATGTCCATATCGGCGTCGATCTTGCGATTTCTCAGCGAGACGGCGCGGATTACACGGCGATGGTTGGGATTAAGCGTTATGGTCAGGGAAATGATATGAGATTGCACGTTACTCCCAATCCATTTAATAAAAGAGTTTCTTTTCCTGAAGCGGTGCGCACTATGCGTGAACTCGATATAACATTCAAAGCAAATGGGACGCGCCCCAAATTTATCGTTGAATCAAACGGCTTCCAAGAAATTTACGTGCAAGCGGTCAATGAAGCCGGTTGCAACGTTGAGGGTATCAAGAATACCGGGGACAAAAGATCGCGGCTCGCGCTCACGGGCGAGCTTATCCAAAACGGCACGATTCTTTTCCCGCGCCATGGTGCAGAGGAATTGATTTCTCAACTCACCGGATTCGGTATCGAAAACCATGACGACCTCGCCGATGCTTTCAGTATGGCCGTCATTGATGCTATTGGAGGGCTTGAGAACGACCGGGCATGGGATACATGGAAGAATTGGGTAAAGAGCAACGGCGGAACCTGCTGGGTGTAGCGTTTTTCTTAGTTTTCCACAATTTTTAATGTAATAACTATTTTGTATATATAGTTTCTTTTGTAGGGACCACTTTTCGGCCGGCCGAAAAGTGGTCAGGTTTGGCGATTTATCCACAGTATGTGCCCAAAATAAATCTCCATCCTATCTTAATTTAGAGATGCTTAGTCAGAATTATCGACAGCGGTTACTTAACCTCCGGTACGCTTACATAGAATGTACTGCCTTTATTCTCGCCGGCAGATTCTGCCCATATTTTTCCGCCGTGGGCTTCGATTATTTTTTTCGCGATACTCAGGCCCAGTCCGGTTCCCCGAATCTGCTTTTCAATTTTTTCCTCGCGAATAAATTCTTCGAAAAGATGAGATAGAAGTTCTGGAGACATTCCATATCCGGAGTCCACAACAGACAAAACAACCGCATTATTTTTTTCTTCCAGAAAAACTTTTATGAAGCCTGCGGGCGTATATTTGATGGCGTTGCTTAATAAATTTTGCAACACTTCCTGCTTCAGCTTTGGGGCATCGCCATTCACCATAATTTTTTTCGCAGGCAGAGAAAGAGTAAGTTCAAGCTTATGTCTTTCTGCCTCCGGCGTATATTTTTTTACTACCTCAGATACCAACGCTCCGAAATCCATAGGTTCAAGATTGCATACCAATTTACCCTCCACGATTTGCCGATAATCTAGAAGTGTTATGAGGAGGCCCATCAGCCCATCGGACTCTTCTTTTATCGATCCGAGTTTTTCTTTGGCTTTTTCATCTTTGTATGTACCGTCCAAAATCATTCCGGCATAATCCCGTATTATCGTGAGAGGGTTTTTTATATCGTGCGCCGCGATCGAGAGCAATTTAAGCCTTGATCTGCCTAGTTCATCGAGTTGAATATTCTTTTCCTCTAATTCTTCCTTCTGCTCGACCTCTTTGAAAACGCTTCTAACCAATAGGATACTGAATACCAGCGTGAGCAAGAAAACAGCCGATCTGAAAACCAGCACATTTATATCTTTCGAAATAATGATTTCAAAAATACCTACGATGGTAAACAAAAATGCTACAGCTGCTGTCGTAAAAACTTTTACATTTAACAAATGATGCCTATAGATTGCATAAGCAGTGAACGCAACGAAAGGAAAAACGAATACTGCGCCAAGTGATGTAAAATTCGTAATTTTAAAAAATGCGGGAAGGATGAAACTAAAAGCCAATATCAATCCAATCATTGTTCCAACTCCAATAAGAACAAAAAGTGCTTGTCTCCGTTCTACTCCCTTGGAAGAGAGCATCTTTTTGAGAAAAAGACTAATTGCAACTATATCGAGCCCGCCCGCAACTATCCCAAAGAGAACCATTCCTGGCCCATTTATATTTACTATGTTTTCTCCTGAAGGGTTCGCAACGGCTTTTTGAAGAGCGAAAGGCGTCAACGTCAAAATTAAAACAACTATAACCGCCGGTAAAACTAATATTCTATACCAACTGGGAAGTTTAATTGTGTCTCCTGGAAAAACATATGCCAAACGAAAGAGATAAAAAGCAAATAATACCGCGAAAAACAACGATATTCGGATTAGAAAAAGATAATATTCGGGGTCTTTTGAATAATGGAAAAGATATGTGAATAGACTCCAGAAAATAATTGCCCACGAAAGGTATAAAAAATTCCTGTTTGTTGCGCTATGCCGATTGTTAAAAAAAACACTAAATCCAAGAATGGCGATCCCAGCAATTGCCATAGCGACAGAGATCAAGTCAAGATTGTTTAATAGGCCCATATAGATGTATTATAGCAAAACCTAATCAATGTAGGTCTACCTGTGAGTAATTTGGGACTCGTGAGGCTTGCCCGCTTTTTTGATTGACACAACAACTAAGGTTATTCTATTATATGCGCAGCTTCCAACTCCTATGTAGGATGTCTGGAATTGAAAAGAAGACAAAAACCGAAAGCTATGAAAAAACTCTTTATTGTCCTTGAGGGCTTATCGGGAAGCGGGAAAAGCACTCTTTGCAAACTACTCGCCGCCAAGCTACCCGCAATACTTATAAGCACCCCATCTCCGAAAATCAGCGAAATAAGAAAAACAATTGATGAAGGAGATTTACAAACCAGGTTCCTCTACTACTTGGCAAGCGTATCTTACGCAAGCGAAGAAATTCGGAGATCTTTATTAACATCACATGTGATTTGCGACAGATATATTTTGTCGACCCTCTGTTACCATCGAGCAGCGGGCATCAAGATCGATGTAAAATCTCTCGCTCAAAGACTTCAGATATGCATACCCGATCTGACATTTTTGATTGATGCGCCGCATCAACTAAGAGAAAGTCGCATCGCGAATCGCAAAGAAGGCAATGCCAGTAGCGATGCATGGGAAAGAGCCAACCGAGTGGATAAAAAAACTTTCCGCCTTATGGCTCAAAGCGGAGCAAGACTAATCACAAACAACAACCTTCCCGAGGAGGCCGTCCTGAAAATCCTTCGAGAAATACAAAAACTAGGAGACGATTATGAAAACGATCGCAAAGAAAAAAATCATTGAGGCGATTCGAACAGAACTACAGAAAAGCATTAACTTATCAGAAGTTGGTAGGAAAACTGCCAACACGGATGCGATTGAAGCTGAAGGTAGAATGCAAACTCGATATGGGTCAGCAAAAGAAGAAAGTCAAAGCCTTGAAGCTGCATACGCAAAGAAAAAATCCCTTCTTGAATCGCAAATCCGAGCATTAGATAGAATTGAGGAGACGACTGCAAACAAAATCCCGGATGTTGTGCGAGGTGGATGTGTGGTTTATCTGAGCTGTCCAGAACATTCACTTTGTGTATTTGTTTCCTCGATCGGTGGTGTCGAGGTGAGTGTTGAGGGTATCGCAATCATAACTGTTAACCTTGTTGCACCGCTATCTAGAGCAATTCTAGGGAAAAAAGTTGGTGACCAAATAAAACTACCGGATGGCGATACCGCGACGATTCTGAAAATCGAATAACTCAAATGCTCTAAATCAAAAAAGCCCGACATGAAAATGACGGGTTTTTCTTTTTTTCAATTAATTTGCAATAAAAGGATTATGACCTGCAAAAGTTAATTCTTTAACGTGATCAAGGAAATTTTCTGGAGTGTTATATTTTTCAGAATACAATTTCGTCACATTGCAAAATCGCGCATCGGTCCAGGAAAAACCCAATTTTTCAGCAACCAATCTTACTTCTTTATCCGATTTCGCTTCAATCTCTATATATGGTTGTAAGAATGGCCATTCATCTATCACGACTTCGACTTTATTTAACAACCAAAGTTCCCGATATGATTCTTGTTCAGATTTCTTTTCTGCTCCGATAGCTTCAAGTAATAAAACTGTATCTTTATAAGAACTTACGTTTACCTGTAGTTCTTTTTGGCCAGCGATTCCCTCGCCTTCAATAGCTTTAAGCGCTAACGTTATTCGATCTCCTTCGTCTCGAACACGCAACCATTTATTATCCGACCGATGCGATATAGGTAATTGCAAAGTAGTTCTTCTCTGTAGATACCGGGATTTTAATAGTTTTGCGCCTAGTTGTCTCAATTTGTTTTGAACATCCTCAACTTTAACTCCTGTAAAGACAGCTTCATATTCTGTATCCATACAGTAAAATATAAGAAAAAAAAATGTGTAGCGCAAGTTGATCTTATGCTACACATTTTTGTGTTTGTAACTCCTTATTGATTAGTCATACCCCTTGAGCTGTCGCACATGCATAAACTGTCGCACCAATTCAATCAAAAATTCATTTGAATATGGCGGTGAGGCAATCTTTCCCTCGACAACATCCAACCTTCTCGATGAAATCAAATCATTAACCACTAGGTCATCCGTTTCGTGAGTGAGAATCAGAGTTGCGACCGTTTGATCACTCGGGACATCAATTTGATGCAGAACGTTGAAAGGCAACGAATATATCATGCCCGGCGTGAGTCGGTCAGTTTGATATACCTCAACACTACAGCGCCCAACAGAGTGGACGTTGTAATAAGATTTGGTGCCGCGTGCTGAATACTTATAGTGATAGCATTCACCATCCCCATCTGATACCCGCAATATCTTTTGAACCATTTCACCCAAGAGAATTGCCGAGGTATAAGACCATCTGTGGTTATGAACGTTCTGGGGTGCTCTCTTGCCGCTTATTGGATCCCAAATGTGCAAACGCAGCTTCATCAAATTCTCCATATCAACATACAACGTAATCTTGTGGAAACCATTGTCATGAAAATATGAATACTGTTGTTGCTCGGCAAGATTTGTAATCACACAGATGAAATCTTCCAATAACTTCCTCAGTCTTCCGGGCTTTAAAACTTCTTCAAAAAAGTTGTGGATCAGCTTGTTTTTCGCTTCTGCATTTTCAGTTTTGGCAATTCGAGAAAAAACATCATGCCAATATCTGTTTATTGATAAATTCAACATACCATTTCCTTTCTATTCGGTGTTTTCTGTTTTCAAAGGTCAGTCTTAGAGAAAGCTACCCCTCTAGGCAATTTTTCTAAGAGTGGAAATATAATGCATAATTTCTCTGAAAATAGCAAGGTTTTAGTCGCCGAAGTTAAATTTGCCTCATAACTAATTTATGACTCATCCTTCGTGGCGGTGTTCTAATAGATATGTGCCAGTTCGTTTAAAAAAAGATAATTTTAACCCACTATAAATTTTCATTAATTCATGTTTTTCTAGAAACCTAAAGTTAGAGAATATTTCTGCATTAAAAAACGCGGGATGACTCCAGCCGGTTAAAGTTTGAGGGATTATTATCGGCCAATTTTTGAAACCATCATACTCGAGACCGCATTTCCTAAGCGAAGTTACGACCGAGTCCATTTCTGCTTTGTGATTGCCCATTAGATGATGCTTGAATAATGAATGGTAGATGACATCAAAAAATTGAGGCGGGAAATGCTCCGGAAGTTTGAATATATCGTTTTTGCAAAGTATGACTATGTGTCTATGTTTATCTCCTTTTAGCAAATTTTCGAGTGAAGATGAATTCAGATTTTCTATTTCATGAATATCAATATGCGGCTCTACTTCGCGCAAGTTTTCCCTCGCGACTTCATGAGTAACAGGAGATTTGTCCACCCCAATTAGAACAACTTGATGCGGATGATTCTTTTCCAGTAGCTTTTTGATAACTTGTCGTTCAACTTCCATTCCTCCGCATCCAAGCCCTACTCCGATAAAGCGGTCTTTTTTTGCCAGAATGAGTTCAGTAACCCTATTAACCAGCGGGGCTACAAGTCCAGGAAAATCTTTTTTCTCCATTTCTATCAACTTTCGATGCATTTCCCGATCCCATTTTGGAAACGGAAAATCAGTAAGTTCTAAAAGTTTTGTTCGATCCAGTTTTCCCGCCTTCTGGACGAGCCACTTTATATAATTTGGAACGGATTTGATTGCTTCGAAAAAGGCAATATTTTCTCGGATAGCATACTTATTATGAAAAGACGGATTGTTTTCCAGGATTTTTAAATCCGCAAGAATATGATTAATTATTCCCTTCCTCGTAGTCAAAACTTCAGGATTTTTTTTGGTCGGCTCTGTTTTTTCGCTGCCATTTAAAATAATCGGCGCTAATTTCATCGAGCGAGCTGTCGGCGCGTCGCCATGGCCAATCCGAAACATCATCGCGATTGTTTTTTTCTGAACATCAAACGCGGCCTTTATTGTGGTATTGGCATTTTCCAAGATTTCAATTTGGTTCGCAGAAAATTTATTGCTTTCCCGCTTCGCCATATTTTTATAGAGAAACAAAGCTCCTGTTAAAGGTTGTATACTTAGACCCATTTTTGTTGCCTTTAGCCAAAGTCGTTGCATCAATCTTCCGGTGGCAACATAATCACTTGGCGTATCGCCGTCCCCCAAAACAGCTCCGATTGCTGCCGATGCCATAAATCCCTTTGTATTCTCTTGGGCAATTTTATTCGCTAAGCCTAACTTGCTAAGGACTTTCATAATCGGCCAATGCTTAAAAAGTTTCATTGCTTTTTGGGCAGGCGCAGGCATTTCAAGCGCCTTTATATAAAATCCAACCCTCTTTTCCCGTTCTTCATTTTCTGTCCAGTTGATGTGAGTAAAAAAGAAGTTATGCAGATATTTATTGCTAAACATTACTTTCTCATTCGCACTTGCCGCTTCTGCAAGTTGCTCTATTTTATTTCGGTCAGTTATAAACTTTACTATTCCTCCTCCTATTTCTTGAGAAACATTAATCAATTCACTAACTTGTTGTTCGCTTAGTGGTTTTACCTCATACGGTTTTCTATTGGTGGAACGCTTAGTGATGAAGGGATAAAGCTGCTCTTCGCGAGGAGAAGATTCAAAAAATGATACTATTGCGACCAAATTTTTATCGCTATTATCAGGAAACAGTTTGTAGCTTGCTTTGTATCCAGCCACGGAAGATGCTATCAAGATATTCTCTAAAAGTGCGCCGTGAGCAACGAACGATCCTTTTTGGTCTACATTGTATAGTGATTCATCTCTCTCGGGGATATTAAATATTTTGATTTGATCGCCTTCAACAACAAATTTCCACGGTTGGGAGTTTTCGCCAGAGGGGGCGTGGACGGCGGTCTCTAGGATCTTTTGAATTGTCTCGCGAGAAATCATTACCTAGATTATAGCAAACCTCAGAGTGAGCTACGATGAAGCCTCTTCTTTGGAATAACCGAGGCGAGAAAGAATAAACGACTGATGTTTGGTTCCTAAAATTTCTTGCAGCTTTTTAGAATTCTCGCCTGATTGAATTGCAGCTGAAAGTGGCGACATGCTGATTCCTCGCTGTTTTGCCATTAACCATATTCGTTGAAAAAGCTGTCCAGATTTTATGTAACTTACTTCGTCATCGTTGGAACTAATTACTAAAAAGGTTGAGGTGAATTGTTTTGAAAGTTTTTTTACTTCTGCCTCCGCGCTACTAACAATATCTGCAATTTTATCTTTCGTATCTTTGTCGGCTGGAAACGTTATATGGCAATTATCGGAAGATAGTTTTTTAACCTCATCAATAAACTCTTGTGGAGGGGCTTGGTTGTTATTTCGGTTGGTTTTTCCTTTCATAGCCACAACTCAAAGCCAATCTTTTGTGTCATTGGGATATTTTTTGTGATATCTACGAAGGACTCCATTGAGATCCAGAAATGCCTTTAGGAGAAATCCGATGACTATCAATCCAGAAATGCCAGCGATCAATTTCATTGAAAATTCGCTTATCAGGCCCATACTATTTATCAAAATCGCTACGAGAGCTATTACCGAAAAAGCGATTGTGGCGATGATAAGATTTTTTAGAGACATTGGTTTGTATGGATATAAAATATTCCTAATAAACTACAATTCAATTATACAACATTGATCCAAAAGTAGGAAAAAAAGGAAAAAAGTCTGGGCGTCCTTGCCTTTCTCGATCTTTCGTCACCTTATTTTGACCATTGGATTATCAACATGACCACTCTGGACATCCTCGCGTGGTTGCGTCATCTCTTTGGGTATGAATACCCAAACAAAGGGGCTTGAGGGAGCCGGAGCCCCAACCGCAGTCCAGCTCCCAATAAAGGTCAAATACTGCCTCTACGCGCGGAAATCGAGCGAATCAGAGGAGCGTCAGGTGCTCTCGGTAGATTCGCAGGTGAAGGAAATGTTGCAGATCGCCGAACGGGAGGGTCTGGAGATTGTGGACATCCGCAGGGAGTCACATTCGGCAAAAGATTCGGGGCAGCGCCCGGTGTTCGCGGAAATACTGACCGATATCCGGAGCGGGAGATATACGGGTATCCTCACATGGGCACCAGACCGCTTATCAAGAAACGCAGGCGACTTGGGGTCGCTCGTGGACTTAATGGACCAGAAGTTGCTCATTGAAATCCGAACCTACGGCCAACGCTTCTCAAATTCGCCAAACGAGAAATTCTTGCTGATGATTTTGTGCAGCCAAGCGAAACTAGAAAATGATAACAAGAGCGTGAATGTGAAACGTGGCTTACGAACGAGAGTTGAGATGGGACTCTGGCCGGGAACCGCGCCCACCGGATATTTGAATGAAAAGCGTGTCGATAAAAAATGCCATGTGCTTATCGATCCGGAGCGCGCGCATGTCATCAAGCAGATTTTTGAAAAACACGCATACGGCGGCTGGAGCGGAAAAAAGATTTATCACTGGTTGAGATTCGAGCTCAATTTTCGCACAATCCATAACCATCATCTCTCGCTCTCGAATGTGTACATAATTTTGCAAAATCACTTCTACTACGGCATCCTCGAATATCCCAAAGGAAGCGGGAACTTTCATACTGGCAAGCACGAGCCAATTATTTCAAGGGATTTATTCATGTCTGCCCAAGCACAACTGAAGCGCGATCAGATAAAACGCGAGAGCAAAGAATTCGCCTTCACAAAGCTCATGACGTGCGGCCTCTGCGGATCGGGCATCACGGCCGAGGAGAAATATAAGCAGCTCAAAAATGGCACGACGGCGCGATACGTCTACTACGGCTGCACGAACTCAAAAACGAGAGAGTGTAAGAGTCCGTATATTCGCGAGGAAGAACTCGTCAATCAGCTTTCCGGGCTCATCGATAAAATAGACATCAGCGAGCTTGGCATATCCCATAGGTTTAAAGACGAAATAAACCGGTACCATAAGTTCAGAAAAATGGTGCTCGGGATAAAAAATGCGGAAGAAGAAACGGAAAAAGTAGATGCGAAAATTTATGCGAAGTACGTGCTTCGAGAGGGCAACGTGCTCGAAAAACGAGAGCTGCTCGCGCTGATAAAAACGAAATTCGCGATCAGAAACAAGGTAGTATGTCCGCTGGAAAAATAAGCATTTTTAGAATAAACTTCTATGTATATGTTCGAGCAAGCGTTCAAAAATATAGACGATATCCTGCACAGGGATGCTGGAAGTGCTACCGAGCTGGATTATATTGAGCAAACTTCCTGGATACTTTTTTTGAAGTATCTTGATGATTTGGAGGAGACTAAAAAAACCGAAGCGGCTCTGGCTGGCAAAAAACACTCCTTCATTATTGACCCGCAGTATCGCTGGAAAGTTTGGGCTGAGCCAAAAACGACAGATGGCAAATTGGATCATAACAAAGCTCTTATTGGGGACGATCTTAGGGATTTCGTAAATAGCAAACTCTTCCCGTACCTAAAAAAATTCAAGACAGAAGCCGATAGACCGAATACTATTGAATACAAAATTGGCGAGATTTTTAACGAGTTAAAAAATAAAATACAGAGCGGATACAGGCTAAGGGAGATTTTAGATATTGTTGATGGAATGCATTTCCGTACAGATCGTGAAAAACACGAGCTTTCGCATCTTTATGAAGAAAAGATCAAAAAAATGGGCAATGCTGGGCGCAATGGCGGCGAGTATTACACGCCTCGACCTCTCATTAGAACTATCGTCAAAGTCGTTGCCCCAAAAGTTGGAGATAAAATTTATGATGGCGCATGCGGATCAGGGGGTTTCCTTGTAGAGGCTTTTGATTACCTCAAGAAGAGTAAAGATCTCTCAACCGCCGAATCAGTAAAACTACAGAAAGACACTTTTTATGGCAAGGAAATTAAATCCCTGGCTTACATTATCGGTGTAATGAATATGATATTGCATGGCATTGAGGCGCCGAACATATTGCACACTCATACACTTGCCGAGAATATTAACGACATTCGAGAAAAACACCGCTACGACATAATTCTTGCAAATCCTCCTTTTGGTGCGGGTATTGGAAGAGAAATTCAACAAAACTTTCCAATTAAGACCGGGGAAACCGCTTATTTGTTTTTGCAGCATTTCATAAAAATTCTCAAAGCTGGCGGTAGGGCTGGCATCGTTATTAAAAATACTTTTCTTTCCAACACCGATAATGCTTCTGTCTCACTTCGTAAACTTCTTCTAGAAAGCTGCAATCTCCACACTATCCTAGATCTTCCGGGTGGAGCTTTTCAGGGGGCTGGTGTGAAAACCGTTATTCTCTTTTTTGACAAAGGCACGCCCACAAAAAAAGTTTGGTATTATCACCTAGACCTGGATAGAAATTTAGGCAAGAACCATCCACTTAACGAAAAAGACTTAGCTGAATTTGTTGACTTGCAAAAAACTAAGGCGAATTCAGAAAATTCTTGGTCTGTTGATCTTTCAAAAATAGATAAAGGCACTTTTGATTTATCAGTAAAAAATCCTTATGGCGGTGCAGAAGTATCGCTTCGGAGCCCGAAAGAAATTTTAGATGCCATGAAAAAATTGGATAAAGAAAGCGAAGACATTTTGGATAGTATTTTAAAACAAATTCATGAAAAGTAATTGGCAAATAAAAAAACTTGGCGAGATTTGCGATTTTCAAGGTGGCTCTCAGCCACCCAAAAGCAATTTTATTTACGAGTCGCGAAGGGGTTATGTACGTTTTTTGCAAATACGAGATTTTGCGAGTGATAAACATATTACGTATATTCCTGAATCAAAAAAGAACAGATTGTGCAATGAGGATGATATTCTGATTGGACGGTATGGCGCATCAGTTGGAAAAATTTTAGTAAATAAAAAAGGTGCATTCAATGTAGCGGTAATGAAAACAATACCCAACCCTCATCTATTGGATAGGAAGTTTCTTTATTACTATCTCATATCGGATGAATTTCAGAGCAGATTATTAAAAGTTGCAGCTAGATCTGCACAGGCTGGTTTCAGCAAAGATGATATTCACGATTTTCCAGTATTAACACCTCCGCTTCCTGTTCAGGAGCGTATTGTAAAAGCCTTGAACGAAGCCTTTGAAAAAACTGCGAAGGCGCAAGATAATACCAAAAAGAACTTACAAGCCCCTCACGAGCTTTTTGAATCATATTTACATAACGTCTTTGCCAATCCCGGTAAAAACTGGGGAGAGAAAACCCTGAGTGATACCTGCGATTTTTTCAATGGAAAAGCGCATGAAAAATGCATAGATGAGGATGGTAATTATATCGTTGTTAATTCAAAATTTATTTCGTCTGACGGACGCATTTATAAGAGAACAAAAAAACAGCTTTTCCCGCTTTTTCGTGGGGATATTGTTATGGTGATGAGCGATGTACCAAATGGAAAAACGTTGGCAAAATGTTTTCTTATAGACAAGGATGAGACCTACAGTTTAAATCAGCGGATCTGCGCTATTCGCACCAAAGTTTTTGATAAAAAGTTTTTATATTATCAACTCAATAGAAGCAAATACTTCTTAAATTTTGATAACGGCGAGAACCAAACAAATCTTAGAAAAAACGACATATTAAATTGCTCACTTTTAATTCCATCTATTTCCGAACAGAAAACTATTGCTAAAAAACTTGATATCTTAGTAGAAGATACAAGTAAATTAGAGAATAACTACGAACATAAAATTTCCTATCTAGGAGAATTTAGAAAATCAATTTTAAGAACGGCATTTACTAATTCATTATGAACGAAGCAGAAACAAGAGCTGAATACATTGACCCAAAGCTGAAAGCCAGCGGTTGGGGTGAGGCAGAAGGATCAAAAATCCTCCGGGAATTTCGTATTACCGAAGGACGCATCCAGACTGGTGGCACACGAGCAAAACCGGAAATTGCCGACTATATTTTGGTATTCAAAAATCAAAAGCTGGCTGTAGTAGAAGCTAAGCAAGAAAGCCTGCCAGCGACTGAGGGCGTAGCACAAGCCAAGGCGTATGCTGAGAAACTCAAAATTGAGCATACGTATGCGACTAACGGAAGGGAGATTTATCAGATCTCAATGAAAACTGGCAAAGAGGGCTACGTAGAAAAATTCCCTACGCCGGATGAGTTATGGAATGTAGTTTTTTCTGATCAAAACGAATGGAAAGAAAAGTTTACCTCAATCCCTCTGGAGGGCGAGCTTGGAAAGCGATATTACCAGGAGATAGCCATTAACAATGCGCTTAATGCAATAGCTGAGGATAAGAAACGAATATTACTGACCCTTGCGACTGGTACCGGAAAAACAGCGATTGCATTTCAGATTTCCTGGAAGCTCTATCAAACTAGATGGACTCTACAACATGATGGCGGACGGCGTCCACGTATCCTTTTCTTGGCTGACAGAAATATTCTAGCGGATCAAGCATACAATACTTTCTCATCGTTTCCAGAAGATGCACTGGTAAGAATAAACCCCTTGGATATAAGGAAGAAAGGCGCAGTACCCACAAACGGAAGCGTGTTTTTTACTATATTCCAAACGTTCATGAGTGGATCTGGCGATACGCCGTATTTCGGTGGTTATCCACCGGACTTTTTTGATTTTATTGTTATAGACGAGTGTCATCGTGGCGGCGCAAATGATGAAGGCAACTGGCGTGGAATTATGGAATACTTTTCTCCGGCGGTGCAGCTTGGTTTAACAGCAACGCCGAAAAGAAAAGACAACGTTGATACCTACAAGTACTTTGGCGATCCGGTTTATACCTATTCACTAAAGGAGGGTGTCAATGATGGATTTCTTACGCCGTTCAAAGTTAAAAGAATTCAAACTACATTGGATGAATACGTTTATACATCTGATGACCAGATCATAGAGGGTGAGGTCGAGGAAGGAAAAATTTATCAGGAAGAAGACTTCAACAAGATAATTGAAATTAAGGAGCGTGAAGCTAAGCGAGTAAGGGTAATGCTGGACGAGATCAATCAAAACGAGAAGACTATTGTTTTTTGCGCTACCCAAAATCACGCCCTTGCAGTTCGGGATTTAATCAACCAGACGAAGGAGAGTAAGGAGCCGAATTACTGCGTGCGTGTAACCGCTAATGATGGCGCACGTGGGGAGCAATTCTTGCGTGAGTTTCAGGACAATGAAAAAACAATCCCCACAATTTTGACTACCTCGCAAAAGCTTTCAACCGGGGTTGATGCTAGGAATATTCGGAATATTGTCTTGATGCGCCCAATCAATACGATGATTGAATTTAAGCAAATCATCGGACGTGGTACACGGCTTTTTGACGGTAAGGAATACTTTACGATCCTTGATTTTGTGGATGCCTATCACCATTTTTCTGATCCGGAGTGGGACGGAGAGCCAATTGATCAAACCGTAGAGAAAGAGCCACGAACGCCGAAGGAACCAAAGGAGCCCAAAGAGCCGCCATTATCGCCAGAACCGACGGAAGAGCCCAAGAGGAGGCTGAAAATCAAGCTACGTGATGGCAAGGAGCGAGAAATACAGCATATGATTGCCACTTCGTTCTGGAGCGCTGATGGCAAGCCAATTTCCATACAAGAGTTTATGGATAATATGTTTGGCACATTGCCAGAATTTTTCAAAAACGAAGATGAGTTACGCAAAATCTGGTCAAACCCAACAACTAGAAAAACTTTTCTGGAAAAGATTAGCGCACTTGGTTATGGCAAGGATGAATTAGAAATACTGCAAAAAATGATAAATGCTGAGCAAAGCGATTTGTTTGATGTTTTGGCGTATATTTCTTTCTTAACCCCGCCGATTACAAGAAAGCAAAGAGTTGAACGAACAAGGACAAAGATCTTTGAAGACCTAGATACACGACAAAAAGAATTTTTGGAATTCGTACTAGCGAAATATGAACATAGTGGCGTGGAAGAACTTGATGAAGAAAAATTACCGATTTTATTAAACTTGAAATATCACGCTATTGCAGATGCGGAAAAGGTGTTGGGAGGAGTAGAAAAAATCCGTTCAACCTTCTTTGACTTTCAAAAAAACTTGTACGGGAAAACGGCTGTCTAAAGCTATGAAAATAAAACGGATTTTGCCAACAAACGGATATGGATCATTGATATCTCCGTCTCGCGATCGAGACGCGTCAATATATAACTGGCATGCTTTTAAGCACGGCTATTCAAAAGCTTTAGTGGAAAAACTCGTTCAAGAGTTTGGTCTTACAAAAAACTCGTGGGTTTTAGATCCTTTCTGTGGCGGCGGGACAACGCTCCTCGCATGTAAGGAATTGGGTATTAACTCAGAGGGTTTTGATATACTCCCTTTCTCGGTGTTTTTGTCGAATGTTAAAACTAGGACTTACAAGCCCACCTTACTAAGGCGACAACTTAAGAAATTCAATAAAAAGGATAAACTAACAAAAAGGGATCTTTATTTGCCAGATATTAAGATCATAAATGTAGCTTTTAGCTACGATATAAGAAAAGAGGTACTTTGTCTGAAAACTCAGATCAATACAATTCGAAACCCGAAAGTAAGAGATTTTTATATGCTCGGCCTGCTAAGTATTCTTGAATCGGTGAGCAATACTGCAAAAGCAGGGGGATTTTTACGAATCACGAAAAAAAGGATTTCCTCAAAAAATGTGCGCCCACAATTTTTATCGAAAATTGAGACAATGATCGGAGACGTTGAAAAGTTCAATAAATCCTTGAAATTCACTGTCACTAAAGCAAAAGCAGAAGTTGCAGATTCAAGAACATTAACAACAAAAAGAAAATTTGATGCGATTATCACCTCGCCGCCATATCCAAATAGGCATGATTACACAAGAATATATGGACTCGAGTTAATAGTCGGCTTCGTTAAAGATCACAACGAGTTGAAACGAATCAGATACAACACGCTTAGATCTCACGTTGAGGCAAAAAAACAGTTTGAGGCGACGGACTATAAAAAACCTAAGATCATCGATACTATAATTGCCAAGATAAAAAAGGCAGGCCTAAATAATTCACAAGTTCCGGCGATGATTGAGGGCTATTTTGAAGATATGTATCTTTCGCTGCTCCAGATGAAAAAATGCCTTAAGAAAAAAGGGAAATTGGCCCTTGTTGTAAGCAATGTGCGCTTTGGGGGCGTTAACATCCCCGTTGATAAAATATTGGCAAAGATCGGAGGGCAGGCTGGGTTGTCAAAGAAAACTATAATTATCGCAAGACATAGGGGGAACAGCGCTCAACAAATGAAAAAATTCAAAAGGAATCCTTCTAGGGAAAGTATTATTATTTGGGAAAATCTGTGAGAATTTTATTTGTCTCCAATTATTTTTCCCTTGGTAGTCGAACTTCTAAAGTATCCAAAGGCCTCGTTTAAGAAAACATTCCTTCTTTTTATAGAGTAGGGTTCAACCGAGGCTTGCAAAATATACTTCTGAAAACCTTCCATTACCTTCGTGTTTTCTGGGCTTTCAAATTTTCTGACAAATTCCATATTTCTCTTTATTTCTGCCAGCAACTTAATATAGAAAGTCGCAAACTCGGAGATTGAATCAGCTTTTCCTTCTAGGCTAAGGCCTTCGGCAAATAGATAGGCGGAAACAGCCACGGCCCTACTGGAAATACCAGCTGCGTTAGCTCCAAAGGCAGTATCCATATTCTTCAAAATAGTTCTTATGCGAGCGAAGTTTTTATCGTCTGTTTTCAGGTTCGATTTTTCGTCAAAAAAGTCCTCTATATCTTCTAATCGCGCTCTTACGAAGCCGTTTATATCTTTTTCATTCTCATAAATTTCTTTGCGCATAAATGAATTTAAACAAATTTGCGCTAAAGTAAATTGCCTGGAGAATCTCTTTTCTGACAAGCTCGTATGCTTAAAAAAGGGAGCGGCTCCGCCCATCTCTTCAAAAATAAAATCCCTCATAGCGCCACGATGCGCTTTTAATCTTTCTCCCGAATTGAGTCTTATCCCCAACTGTAAACGCCTGAATATTTCTCGGATCAATTTTTCACCTTCTGCACCATCCTCAAGGCTGCTTTTATCATAAACGACGAAATCCAAATTATAATTCTCGATCCTCTCCGCAACTTTTGGGTATTCATTTTTTAATTCTTGGTAAGAATAATCCCGATTATCAAAGGTAAGGGTTAGTGGTTTTTTTCTCTCTCTATCCTGCTCTGGTTTGAAAAAGTTAAGAAGGGTGGCCATGCGCTGTTTTCCATCAATACATTCATAGTCAAACTGTTTGTCGTCTTTGAGCTTTGCGAGATAAATTTTTGGTATATCTATATCGCTAATAATCGAGTCTAATAGTAATTTCTGATCTTCGGTAGACCATATTTTTTCACGTTGATAATCTGCGTCGAGATCAATACCCAAAATGAACTCATCGAGAATGAGCTTTTTTATCGTAAGGGAAAATCCAGTTCTCTTACTTTCTGATTTATTGTTTATTTTTTTCGTAACCATTTTCTTATAATATTATCTCTTTTAAATATGTAGTTTTTTGAATTTGTGCATCTTCTTTCAATACTCGTCTTCCTTTTGCCTTTAGCCACTCTTTAAAAACATTTATACCTCTTTTTGCATCTGGCATTAGCGTTTCTTCAATTTTCTCTGCAGTGGTAATTTTAGGGAAAAAGGCATATTTGCCCTTAATCTCTTGGCCAGTTTCTTCGGAGCTTATTATTTCGATCTCGAAGGGGGCTCTTTTTTCTAGGTGTGCTTTGAATAATAGGTCAATTAGATGTATGTCGTTCTGGCTGAGGGAACAGCCGATTACACGTAGTTTGTCACATTTTATTAAGATTTCCAATGCGCGACCCCAGATGAAATTATAGGGTAATCGTAAATAGTTTTTGTTTACTCCTAAAGGGATAATGGGAATCTTCCTTTTTCTCCCATTTATTTCAACATCATCCCAGCTAAAGGATCCGTGAAGTTTCAGTAATGGGGGTTTGGCTTCATCGGGCTTCTCTTTAGGAAAAGAAAAGCTATAGTCCGGCTCTCCGTAATATAACTTGTAGGCCTCATCTAAAACAGTATCGTAGTTTAACGATATTAAACCGATGACAATTTCTTTTTCATTATATTTGTGAAGTTCAAGGAGGGCTTTATGAAGGAGAAACTTATCGGTTCGCTCTTTGGTTAATATGCTTTTGATGTCTTTCTCGACCAATCCTTTAAGGTGATCCACTATCACCGACACATCGTCAAAGGCGTAGTGGTTGCTTTCAATGAGACTTATGAACAGTTCTATATTCGAAGAGTCTGCTGCACGGTCCAAAAGTATTCTATCGTTTTTGAGAAAACTTTCGTCAGCTTTTGCTTTTATAATAACTCTCCTTGTCACATCACCAACCGATAAGCCGACCTTGTCTTTGTCGTCCTCTTGCTCAGTATTTGAGAGTTCGGCGCTGGTCGCGCCGGCACCAAACAAGTATGCTATTTTTTGTGTTTCTGGGTTGACCATAGTAGGGGTTGACAGTCTTTAATATGCTAACAATCTACTACGGTTTCACCAAAGAAATCAATCCAGTAGGCAAAGAAAAACCGCCGATTGAGTTAGGCGGTTTTTCTTTCTTGAATACGGCGCTCAGCCGGTATGACGTGGGCAGTACGGAGATATCAATCTTTTACCCCGCTCGGTCTTAGGATAATAAGTATTGATGGCTGGGGGACCAGGATTCGAACCTAGATTGATGGCTCCAAAGGCCACTGTCCTACCATTAGACGATCCCCCAAACTTGTTGGAATACTTTATCATCTCTCGGCGTGCATGACAACGCTCACGGGATTTGCCTCGACTATATTTTTTTATATACTGTATAGGCAATGAAAAAGAGTAGTAAAACAACCATCATTATAACGTTCCTTGTTATCGCCGCGGTCGTGCTTTTGGGCTGGGGGAATATTGCGGCCATTTTTAACGGACACAACACTACGGGACAGACTACGCGCGAACTTGCCATGAGCTGTACGCTCGACATGTATACCCAGTTTCATATCCATCCGCATCTTACGATTATCATAAACGGTTTAGAGCAGTCTATTCCGGCGAATACCGGTATCACCATTAGCTGTATGCATCCCATCCATACGCACGATGAAACGGGAACGATTCACGTTGAGTCGCCGGAGCAGAGGGATTTTACACTTTCTGATTTCTTCGCCGTGTGGGGACAGACCTTTACGAAAGATCAGATTCTCGATTACAAAGTTGATGCGACGCATCAAATAGTGATGACCGTGAACGGCGTGACGAGTACAGATTACGAAAATTTAGTCTTGCGGGACCTCGACAATATAAAAATTGAGTATAAGAATAAATAAATTTAAAACGTCGAATTAGGCAAACAAATAATTAAAACTATGAAATTTGAATTACCGCAGTTGCCCTATGCGTACGATGCCCTCGAGCCGTATATTGATGCGCGGACGATGGAGCTGCATTACTCCAAGCATCACCAGACGTATGTGACAAAATTAAATGAGGCTATCGCGAAGCATCCCGCCGTCGTCGAGACTTTGGCGGGCAAGCCAGAGCTCGAAGTGCTTGAGAAGCTTTTGGGTTCGCTTGATTCTCTTCCACCGGACATTCGAACTGCGGTGCGGAACCATGGCGGGGGACACTCCAATCATTCATTCTTTTGGAAGATTATGAAACCGGCGGGCGCATCTGGCGCAACAAATGAAGCCACCGGCGCACTTGGCGCGATGATTTCAAAATCTTTCGGAAGTTTTGCGAAATTTACAGAGCAGTTTGGCGCCGCGGCGGCGGGTGTCTTCGGCAGCGGGTGGGCGTGGCTGGTAGAAGAAAAAATGAAAAATGAAAAATCAAATCTCAAAAATGAAAGAGTGCGATTAAAAATTATTACGACGCCGAATCAGGACAGTCCCATCATGCAGGGATTGATTCCTGTTATTGGGCTTGATGTGTGGGAGCACGCGTATTATTTGAAATATCAAAATCGGCGGCCGGACTATGTCGGAGCATGGTGGAGCGTGGTGAATTGGGAAGAAGCTTCAAAGAATATGGAGAATAGTACTTAGAAAATAGATTACAGAATACCGGACTGCGGTTTTTTCCCTGCTCGTTGAAATTTCCGAATATGGAGGGCTCCGTTTTTCGTTTCCGATTCGAGAAGTTTTAAGCGCTCGCCGTCGTGGATTGTCCAGACGCCGGGCTCCGGGTTCAAAGCGCGGATTTTTCTATCTATAGATTCGGCGATTATGGGATTGGCGCCGCTTTGCGCTTTTTCGAGGTCGCTTGGTTCGACATAGGCGTCTTCGGTTGAAAATTTTTTCGTATATGTTGCTTCCGCTTCGTTTTGTTCTTTTGGGGTTATTTTCCCAGAGAGAAATTTTGGCAGGGTTTCGGCAAGAAGATCGCCGCTTACCTCCGCAAGTTTTTTTTGAAGTTCCAGATAATTCAGTTTTAAGTTTTCAGTTTTCAGTTTTAAGTTTGCGATAATTTGCCCGTGATCTACTTTTTCGTCAATTAAAAAGAGCGTCACTCCGCTTTCCGTGTCGCCCTCAAGTATGGACGATTGGATCGGAGATGCCCCGCGGTGCTTTGGGAGAAGCGAGGGGTGGACACCTACTGTTCCTAGACGGGGGATGCTCAAAATTTCTTTTTTAAGTATTTTAGAATACGCGGCAACAACAAAGAAGTCTACTTCACCGACTTGTAATTTCAAACTATTAACTTCCAACTTTTCAGGTTGCAGAATTTTGATGCCGTGTTTTTCGGCAATTTCTTTTACGGGAGGCGCGGAGATCACCTTTTTTCTTCCGACGGGTTTATCGGGATTGCAGACGACTGCAGCCGGCGGGAGGCCGGCGGCAATTAATTTTTCAAGGACTGCTGCCGCAAATTTGGGAGTACCGAAGAAGATATATTTCATATAATAGATAGTAGTAATTAGATAATAGAAAATAGAAAGCGGATACGAATTTTAATTTTTTAGATAATTCCTATTTATTCTCCTCTTTCTCCGCGAGACGTTCTTCTTTTGGCGTGTCGTGAACGTCTTTTGCTTTGTCGGTAAAAATGATTCCGTTCAAATGGTCTACCTCGTGCTGAAAGACGTGCGCCAAAAGCCCCCACGCTTTTATTTTTATCGGTTTCTCGTTTTTGTCGTATCCCGAAAGATTAACTTTTTCGAAGCGTTCGACATGCCCATATTTTCCCGGCACGCTCAAGCATCCTTCTTCGAGAAGTAATTTTTCTCCTGCCGATTTTTCAATACGGGGATTGAATACTGCGTAGAATTTCATCTCTCCCTGCTGGTTTGGAACCTCCGCGACGAAGCACTTGAGTTTGAGCCCAATCTGGTTTGCCGAAAGCCCAATGCCCTTCGCCGCGCGCATCATCCGCTTCATTTTTGCAATGAGCTCGGCAATTTCCTTTTTCGAGAATTTTTTGAAGTCAAACGCAGCCGTTTTTTTTCTCAAAAACTTTTCGTCCGCTTTTGTTCCGACCGTGACTATGGCGTCGTTCATCCCGTTAGAAAATTAAAACTAGCATTTTGTAATTACTAAAGCGATTATTTTTGAAATTGATTGTCTGATGTTTATCCATCATGACTTTTAATTTTCTAACGGGATTCATGCTTTTGTATCTGGTTTTGAGCTATATATGACGGACATGAAGTATGCGCCTTTGTTTTTTACATTCCGCCTTTCGCTGACTTCTTTTGCCTGCCGGAGGAGATTTTCCGTGTCTCCCTGTTTTGCGAGTTTTATGTAGAGCGATTTATGGCTTTCGTCTTCCAAAATCTTTGCGATTTCAAGGCCGATGAGCTGATATTTTTTATATACTTTCGATTCGGTAGCGCGTTTTTTGATTTTTTTTACGTATTCGGCTTTGTAGGTCGCCATTCCCCGTATTCTAATGGATTATGCTTTCTGTCTCAAGTTGGCCTTGCGGTATCGCTTGCTCCTCTGATAAAATTAAGTCTATGCTAAAAAATAAAATAGTTGCTGCTTTTGTTGCGCTCGTCGTTGTTTCCGCACTTTTGGGCAGCGGCTTTTTATACGGCGTAAGCGTTGGCGAACGGTTCCCTAAAAAAATTGTTGTTCAAGGAGTAGATAATCTTGAATCGCGAAAACCGGCTATGGTTGATTTTGGGACTTTCTGGCAGGCGTGGCAGACGATTGATGACGAATATTTGCGAAGCAGCAGCGTAGGGCCAACGGCCCGCGTGTACGGAGCTATCAACGGGCTTGTTGGTTCGCTTGGCGACCCCTACTCGGAATTTTTTCCACCGACCGACAGTAAAAAATTCCAGGAAGACATTCAGGGCAACTTCGGCGGGATAGGAGCCGAGCTTGGGGTTAAGAAAAATCAGCTTGTGATCATCGCGCCGCTCAAAGATACTCCGGCGAGCAGGGCCGGGTTTCTCGCTGGGGATGAGATTATAAAGATCAATGCTTCGTCAACCGACGGAATGGCAGTTGATACCGCCGTTAATCTTATTCGCGGGCCTGTCGGAACGAATCTGACACTCACTATTTTCCGAGAAACGTGGCAGAAGCCGAAAGACTTCACTCTTGTTCGGGAAAATATTGCGATTCCCACCATTGAGACAACATCCATTCCGGGAGGAATCATTTCGCTGCATCTTGAGAGTTTCAACGCGAACGCGACCACATTGTTTGCGAGTGAAGTTCAAAAAGCAATCGCCAGCGGCGCGAAAGGAATGATTCTTGATTTGCGGAATGATCCGGGCGGATATCTTGAGGTTGCGGTTGATCTTGCCGGGTGGCTTGTGCCCAAGGGGTCGCTTGTCGTAAGCGAGCAGGGACGCGGTGAGAAGGTTGTTCAGGAATTTAAGGCAAACGGCAATGCTGCGCTTGCCAACTTCCCATTGGTGGTGCTTATGAACGGAGGGTCCGCTTCCGCATCCGAGATTTTAGCGGGAGCTTTGCGCGATTTGCGAAAAACAAAATTGATCGGGGAGACGAGTTTTGGTAAGGGGACAGTGCAGCAGCTCGAATCTTTGCCTGATGGCTCGTCACTCAAGATAACGGTTGCCCACTGGGTGTTGCCCGGCGGGGGGATTCTGGAAAATGGCGGACTTAAACCCGATATCGAGGTGAAACTGACCGACGACGATATAAAAAACAAAAAAGATCCGCAGCTTGATAAGGCAGTGGAGGTTTTGAAGGCGGAGATAGGGACGTAGGGATTAAAAAAGAAAAATAGCCAACTAGATAGAGAGAAATAAGAAGAAAAACGTCGCGTTTGAGACTGTGTATAAAAGCTCTGTTTTTTGTATCACAATGAAGATGTATACTAATGAAGTAAAGCTTTATTATGAAATTTCAAAAAAAGAAGTTCCTTTTTGTGTATGCGGTGGGAGCCGCTCTGCTTACATTTCTATGTATAGCTCGTGTTTCTTTTGCTTCGACTACCGATGGCACGATTGACGCGACAAGTAAGTACGCGTGGGGTAGTAACATCGGTTGGGTGAATTTTGGTACGAGCGGGGGAAATGTGCATATTACGGACACGGTGCTTACAGGCTACGCGTGGAGCGAAAATTACGGATGGATTAATCTGAGTCCTTCTTTGGGTGGTGTGACGAACGACGGAACCGGAATTTTATCGGGCTACGCGTGGGGCGAAAAATTGGGATGGATTAGTTTTAGTGGTGTTAGCATTTCAAGTTCCGGTGTCTTTGCCGGCTCGGCAGCGGTTTCTTCCACGCCGAAGGGGAGCATCAGTTTCGATTGCACAAATTGTTCCGTGAGAACAGACTGGCGGCCGGCATCGGTTCGAAATGGCGGAGGAGGGAATAACAACGGCGGCGGAGGAACGTCGAATGGCGGGGGCGGTGGGGGAGGTACTGGGTATTACACTACGTCAACGTATCCTGCCGCGACGAGTAGTGCGCCCGGACAGCCGCTCATGAATCCTTCGGGAACGGGGATCGCTCCACCGTATCAGTCGCCGGCTGGAACGCGGCCGGGAACGGGAGGCGGGACTGCCAGCATCGTAAACCAGATTCCCGGCCAGTTACTTTCTATTTTGGGGAGGGTGCAAAGTTTTTTCGGTAATTTATTTTTCCCGAAACAGAAACCGTTGCCGCAGGTTGATATCGCAAAGCTTCTTACGAAAAAAGCGCCTTTCGCGCTCGGAGGTTTTTTTGACTTGATTTCTGCGCGGGAAATGGGAGCGTTCGTGCTGGCACCGCTCCCCAAAGAATTTGCGGCGCTTGTGAAACAGTTTCCGAAATTCGGCCAGACGCTCTCTGGCGTAGGCATCGCGCGCATGACGGATTTGCCGAAATTGGCGAATGCCACGCTTGTCCTGCCCGGCTTACATGAGGCAGCGGGCATTGCGCCGGTTGCTCTCTCCGGCGGCACTTCTACAAATTCCGGCATACCGTCTGTCGGCATCGCGCCCGGGCATTTCGCGCTCCCGTCGGGAATTCCGCTTGCGAGCATGGGCGCGAAATTAAAACAGCAGATTCCGAAAGAAATTGTTTTTGCGCGGACGGGCGGCGAGAAAATAGATTTTTCCATCGGACTTACACTCAACAATCAAGGCATTTTACAAAAAACCATCAGGACGGTGGTCGGCTCATCGCTTAACCTTGCCGTGAAGCCCGGCGCGCCCGCTCTCTCCGTTCGGGGATATCTGGTTTTGAGGACGCGCTTGCCGCAAGAAGAGCTAGGAGTTGCGGCTCCGCCGAATGTTTTGGCGAGTAGTCTTGTGGGAAAACTTTTTGCCGACGCCGTTTCTGTTTTCGGTCCTTCGGCACCCGTCACTCCTTCGGTGATACGGGAGATACCTCTGCAGGATAGCCTGCCGCTTCAAAAACTTTCCGCTTCTATATTTTTTGCGGTGCCGGATTTTGGTGTGCGTGCAACGAAGACGAATTATATAGTTGATCCCGTTAGAGGCCGCGAGGCTTTACAGGGTGACTCGGTGGGGATTTCTACGCACACTGGCGCTGGAATCAAAAATTCCTCATCAACGAGACGCGCCTCTGCCTCTAGCGGGATTGATCCGGTACGCGGTGCCATCCCGCAGGCGTCTGCAGGCGCGAACAAGACGCTCGCGAATGTGGCGGATGCCTTGAATCCGACGCAGACGATTTCAAATGGCGGAGGAGTGGTGTCTGGCCACAATACGCTCGCGGGCGAGTCTGTTCCGGCCGGAGAGGTAGAAGATCGGTTCGCGCTTTCGGAATTTGAATACACCGATCCCGATGGCGACGGCATTTATACGGCAACCATCAATGCACCGCGCGTGGACGGCGAGTACGATATCATCACACTCATTTCGTACAAAGACCCCACCGTGGGCACGCGGGAAATCCGGCTTACCACCATCGTGGATCCGGAGGGGTATGTTTTTGAAAAGCAGGGAGACAAGGAGGTGCGGATCCCGGGCGCGGTTGTGTCGCTCTATACGCTCAATCCGGCGAATAACAAATATGAGCTGTGGCCGGCGCACGATTATCACCAGGAAAATCCGCAGATCACGGATGTGCGCGGCACGTACGCATTTTTGGTGCCGCAGGGATATTACTATATCGGCGTCATTGCTCCGGGATATGGCGAGTATCAGGGCAAGCCGTTTGAGGTAAGCGAAAACAACGAAGTGCATTTTAATATCGAGCTATCGTCGAAATATGGTTGGCTGTGGATCGTGGACTGGAAGACGCTTTTGCTCATTATTGTCACGCTCCTCCTCCTCTATAATTTCTATCAGGATAGAAAACGTCGGAGAAACTAATGACTATATACCCAATGGCTTAAAACTAAAACAATTACAGTAACCGATCATACGTCAAAGGTATTAGTTGTTAGCCAGTATGTTACACTTAAAGGGCGAAAATACATTTAAACATCAATATGCTTCAAAGAAATAAAGTAATTGTCGGTGCCGTTGTTCTGCTCTTACTTCTGGGGAATGTGTTTTTTATATTTGAGTACACGGCGGCCCAGAGCCAGCTTGTGGCGCAAAGCGTCCAGCTTGAGAAAGTGAATTTCAACAGCCGCGTTCTTAATTTCGCATCCTTGTTCATTGAAAAAGTTTTGAAAGCGAAGGGGGAGGTGAGTTTTGAAGACCGGTTGAATTTGGAGACTGTGGTTCGTGGTTTAAACGATCCGGAAATCCTTGACCAGTGGAATAAGTTTGTGAACAGCAAAGACGAAGCGCAAGCGCAGGATGAGGTGAAAAATCTTCTTGGCCTCCTCGTTCAGAAAATAAAAAGTTAAAGATTGATCTCGTTTTTTTGAATTGCGTTGAGTTTTAATTGTGGGTGTGCGTGGATATAAAAACCAAATAATCAATTATTGAACGACCGTCTGATAATTGATTATCTTATCGAAGGGAATTAAAATAATTATAAACAGTGAGAAAAGGGGATTTGGCGGTAAAAATTTTTCAATTGATCAGGGAGGGCGTAGGCAGTACTTCGGATATAATCACGGCGGTTTTAGAATCCGGATATGGAGCTTCGTATGGAAAATTGGATAGAAATGTTCGCCGGCATCGTGCGAACAGATTGCGCGATAGGGAAATCATGCTGACGCGTTATCGCCTTCGTCATAGGATCCAAAGCGCCGTACACAATTTAAAAAAAGAAGGATTTGTGGAGCGAACTGATGGGGATTTGAGACTAACTCTTCGAGGTGTAAAGAAGCTCAAACAGTTTCTTGAATCTCCGTCGAGAATTTTGCCGGTGCGGTCATATCCGAAAGAAGAAGCTACCGCGTCGAGTATTATTATTTTTGATATTCCCGAAAGGCATAGGCATAAGAGGCAGTGGCTTCGATCGGTCTTGCGACGGCTTGATTATACGATGGTGCAAAAAAGTGTTTGGATCGGCAACTGTAAAATTCCTTCCCAGCTGATTGATGATTTCGTTTTTTTAAACATTTTTCAACATATTGAAATCTTTTCTGTGTATAAAAAGGGAAGCTTAGAGCGGAAAATTGGACAAGGGAGAGAGATTGCCGCCGCGGAAGGATAGGCGTGTATTTTAGGTTTTTGTGTTGGAGAGAAAAATCAATTATTGAACGACCGTCTGATAATTGATTATTATATAAAAGTTAAAAGATAATTTACGTTAGATACTAAGCGGCACCTTTGATGACGTCCGCATCTATCCGTCCGACCCGTCCGAACGGATTCATCCGGGCGGGCTGAACGATTCAGACAGAAAGAAATTAACACTTTCGCCCCCCTTTCTTGATTAAAGGCGGGCAATAAGGCGCTTGTGGATAACTTCATGTATCTTTGGCACCTCTTGGGTTATATACTATAAGGGTAGATGCAATTCCTAACGACATCGGATTGTTTTGGCAGGAAAAGGAAACTTGAACGCGGTTTTTTTGCCCTTCTTTTCATGCCCATTTTCCTTATGGCGGCGATGGCGATGGTGTTTGTTTTGCCTTTCACGGCTTTTGCTTCTCCGCCGGCAAGCCCATACGCGCCGGGGGAGACTTTGAACCCGACTTGTTCTCCGGGGGACGCAAACTGCACCGTCGTTGCCAGTCTCGCGGGCGCTTCGACATCTACCTTTGTGAGTTTCTATCTATCCTCGTCCACCGTGGGCGGGGATTCGTCGTTTGTGTTTAACAGTTCCACAAAATTGCTTTCGATCGGCACGTCCACCATCACATCGCTTTCGTTCACGAGCGCCTCGGGAACAAATATCGGGCTTACCGGCTACTTACAGGCGCAAAACATTTTTGACTTTGGCGGAAATAAATATATTACTTCCACTCCGGCGGCGGGCGTTACGTCCGCTGTTTCTGGAACATATATTTCTGTTTCAAATGCAACCGGGTCGGTTACATTCAATTTTGTGAATCCCGGGTTTGTCACTTCTGCATCGTCCGTCACGTGGAGCGCGGCGCAGATATTTAACGCGGCACAAACATTTTCCGCTACTTCGACGTTTGGATCGTCAACGATCGTGAATGGGCAATTTGTGTTCGGCAATGCGAGCGGAACGAATGTATCGAGTACGAATATTTCCGCGACCGGCTATGGATTATTCCCGACGCTCGCGTATACGAATGCTTCCGGATCGAACGAGACGCTTAGTGGATACCTCGCCGTGCGCGGTATTGCAACGCTCTCGACCACAACCGTTTCAACCACTTTGAGCATCGGCACATCCACTGCGGTGGGTAATGCCTTACTCACCATCGCCACGAGTTCCAATATTTTCACCGTCCTTTCGAACGGCAACGTCGGCGTCGGCACGTCGAGTCCTGCCACCTTGTTTACGGTTGCGACGTCGAGCAATTTCTTCAACGTTACGGCCGGCGGGCTCGTCGGTATTTCCACGTCCACGCCCTTGGGCCGTCTGCACATCGTCGGCCTTGCCTCGAGCACACTCACCGGCACGGTCACGAGCAGCAATCCCTTCGGCGACCTCACTGTTACCGGCACGTCCACTACGCTCTTTGGCACCCAGCTTCAGGTGGGCGACGTAATCAGCACGCCTGACCAGTGGAGAATTGTGATCGCGATCGGCAGCGCCACCTCCGCGCTTGTGAATTTTCCGTTCAATCCGCCGCTCTCAAGCGCCACCTCTGTCTTCGTGCAGGCGCCGATACTGCGAGCGCAGGATGATCTTGGCAATAACGCGCTCATGGTGCACGCGAACGGCGTGGTAACCGCAGACCAGACGCAATTTGGCGCGCTGATGTTCCCGGAGGACGCGGGCGTGGTGAGCTGGACGGACATGAGCGTGTCTTCGACGCTTGCCTCGACACCCGTCGGATACAGTGCACAACTCGACGGCAATCCGGTGATGACAATTTATGGCGAGTCCGACGGCACCGGCGGCGTGCAAAATTTCCGCGTGGGAATCAACACCACAAATCCGCTCTCGCTTTTAACTGTCGTTTCGAGCACGCCCTTCACCGCTACTGGTACGCTGGTTTTCTTAGGTGACGGCGTGGCCGGAACGATTATCGGCGGGAATGCTTCGGGAACTGTGCTTGGTATAAATATGTCGAGCTCATTTATCGGAGATTTTGAAAATTATCAGGTGAATAGCTCGACGAAATATGTGGTGAACGCTTCCGGCAGTTTGGCAATCGCCACGGGTACACAGATTTCCGGTGGGCTTCTCACCATTTCGACGAGTACGTTCATCTTCGGCGTGAACAACTCCGGCAATGTGCTCATCGCGACGACGACTGCCGCAGCGGGTAATGCCTTACTCACCATCGCCACAACCACAAATATCCTAACAATTTTGAACAACGGACGGATAGGTTTCGGAACATCCACATTCAGCACGAGTACGCGGTTTGTGGTGTGTGCGATTGGGAATTGTACGCTCCCCACCGCCACTTCCACTGTCGCCCAGTTCGCGTCGGTGGACGGAACTACCGGCACTGCCTCCATTCTTGCCCGTGGCAACATCACCGGAAATTCAGCCGACTATGGCGAATATGTGCCGGTTGCGGGGAACGCAGGCGATTACGACGAAGGCGATTTGCTTTCAATCTCGAGTTCAACAGAACTTTTCGAAAAGAGCAGGCGCGTGTATGACTCGGGTCTTGCCGGCGTGGTGACCAGGCACGCCGCGTTTATCGCTGGCGGTGAAAATATTGAGAGTAAGGTGGTTATGGCGCTTGCGGGAAGAATAATCGCGAAGGTTACCGGTGAAAACGGCCCGATTGTGCCGGGAGATCTTATCACGGCTGCGTCGCTCCGCGGGTACGGTATGAAGGCGACAAAGATGGGCCGCGTGGTGGGAATCGCGCTCGGATCTTTTGACGGTGCAACGGCTTCGGAGACGGGTACCGTGCTTGTCTTTATCAATCCGCATTGGTATGCGCCCGCGATTGCCGGTGATGCTTTGCAGGGATCGCCCGCCGCCGCGGTAGCGCTCAATGTGACGACGTTTGATTCGAGCAAGGTTTATGCGTTTAAAGGAATACAAACTGGCCAGCTTGAAGTGGGCTCGGCGGGCGCGCCCGCGGGCATTACACTCTACGACCGGAAAACCAAACAGCCGTACTGCTTGGTTGTGGAAGACGGCGCAGTGAAATCTGTGCCGGGGATGTGCGGCGAAGAAGGGACGAATGGGACAACGGGGACAGGAGACACAGGGACGGGACAAACGACTAACGACAATGGGACGGCGGGGACTGATAACACGGGGACTACTAACGGCGGATCTACTAGTGACGGACAGACCAGTGACCAGCAGGCGACAAGCTCGACGATTGATACTACAAACGCCAGCACGACGACGGATACCAATGCTTCCTCGACGACAACGGGAACTACTGACACGGGGACATTGGGGACGACATCTTCGACATCCGGCTCTTCTAACGGCGACGTGGCGGCACCGGATACGTCGGATACGACTAATACGACCGAGCAAGTAAATCCATGACCTACACTGATCTTCCCGAAAGAAGAGGCAGGCACATGGCATGATAGGACTAGAGAGGGGTCCGTACGTCGAAATCTTATGCTAATAAACACCAAAAAAAAGTCAGGCATTGTTTTGTGGATAAGATCTTTTTTGTCATCCTCGCGGAAGCGGGGATCCAAAAAGATTCTTCTATTAACCTGGATTCCCGCTTTCGCGGGAATGACAATACTCTGTGTTTTCCAAGCCCACGCGTCCGCAGTGGTCAACAACTCTCCCACCATGACGCTTCGATCCGGCCTCGTGGGCTACTGGACCTTCGACGGACAGAACACCAACTGGGCAACCGGGCAGACCTTCGACATGAGCGGGAATGGAAATACGGGGACGATGACGAATATGACTTCTTCCACTGTGCCCGCGCCCGGCAAGATGGGACAAGCGTTCAAGTTTGACGGAGTAGATGATAGGGTAAATCTTGGATCTGTGGCTTCTTTAAACTCTTCTAATATTTCCTATAGTGCGTGGATTAAAATCCTATCCACTGCAGTTACGCAGACAATTTATGGTATGGAAGATTCGGGGGCGACCCAATTTAGAGAATTTGATAATACGGCAGGGAAGCTTACGTTATGGACTGGAGGATCGACGGGTTATGTGCGATATGATACAAGCGCAGTTGTTTTGACTGCAAATGTGTGGACACATCTCGTAGTGACTCAAGTAGGGACCAGCTCTCCTTCTTTTTATGTTAACGGTGTTTTGAAATCATCAGTATTGACTACATTATCTGCAACTCCAAATTTGCCTGCAACTCAAGTATCTGCGATTGGGAGGCCCGGAGCGTTTAATGCTCAATATTTTAAGGGTCTCATTGATGACGTCCGCATTTACAACCGCGTTTTATCTCCCCGCGAAATCCAAACTCTCTACCAACTCAGCCAGGCAAAATTCAACAACTCGCCGGTTGTAAGTCTTGCCTCCGGCCTTGTCGGCTACTGGACCTTCGACGGACAGAATACGAACTGGGCGACAGGGCAGACGTTCGACATGAGCGGGAACAGAAACACCGGGACGATGACGAATATGACTTCTTCGACTGTGCCCGTGCCCGGCAAGATTGGGCAGGCGTTCAAGTTTGACGGGGTGAATTATAGAGTCAATATTGGCTCGCCGGCTAGTCTTAGTTTGACTGGAGATTTAACAATTTCCGCTTGGATTAATACTAAAACTGTCGCCGCAGGTAACGCTGTTATCATTGGAAATGGTAATGGGGCAGGAAATGCACAATGGGACTTGGAAATGAATCGAACTGCTGGAAAAGTTGGCTACGTACACGCAGGAGGAAGTGCTGCGATGATAGTCACTTGTAATACTACATTAAAAATTAATGCTTGGTATCATGTTGTTGTTGTCCGTACGGGTTCTAGTTCCGCCTGGACAATCAATTGTTATCTAAATGGCGCATCTGATGGTGCGTCAACGGGAACAGGGACACTAGTTTCCAATCAGACAATTACCATAGGAACATTCCAAGGCGCAGCATTTTTCAATGGTCTTATTGACGACGTCCGCGTCTACAACCGCGCCTTGTCTCCCCGCGAAGTGCAGATGCTCTACCAGCTCGGCCAGGCAAAGATAAATAATTCTCCTGTCATGTCCCTAACCTCCGGCCTCGTCGGCTACTGGACATTTGACGGACAGAATACGAACTGGGCGACAGGGCAGACCTTCGACATGAGCGGGAACAGAAACACAGGGACGATGACGAATATGACTTCTTCGACGGTTTCGGTTGCTGGGAAGATTGGGCAGGGGTTCAGGTTTGATGGGGTGAATGATTATGTTGGTGTTACTTATAACAACAATTTGCCCATTTACAGCACCACAACTCCCTACAGCGTTACATTCTGGGTCAAAGGACTAACAATAAATCAGGCGGAATGCATCTTTTGTGAAGGTAATACCTCGAACGCAGTTTCGCAATTCGCTATCCGCACAGGAGTTGCTCCAAGTAAAAATATTCGAATTTCTATTGAGTCCGATGCTGGTGTTATAGAACTCAATACTGGTTCAACCGGTAATGTTTTTGATAACAGATGGCACCATATCGTCTGGATGGATAATCAGGGAGCAGGGAAATTATATATTGATGGATCCTTAGACGCGACAAATTTCAGCTACACGGCCGCTACTACAACTCTGAATACAACCTCGATTGGCGCACTTGTACAGAAATTTTCTCTAAGTGGCAGCAACTTCTTCCCCGGCTCCCTCGACGACGTCCGCATTTACAATAGAGCTTTGAGCGCTAGGGAAGTTCAAATGTTATACAACCTTGGGCGGTGATGTCATCGTCCGCATCTACACCCTGTGAAAAAAATTTTTCCAAAAAATTTTAGCCGCGACGGCTATTTCACAGGGGACACCCTGTGAAATCGCGCAAATTTTTATGCCATTCTTTTATACCTACGTTTTAAAAAGTCTGAAAGATGGTCAGCTATACACTGGCTCTACGAATAATTTGCGCGAACGATTTGAGCAACATCAAAAAGGCAAAGTAATTTCCACGAAAAGTCGCAGACCATTAACACTTATTTATTATGAAGCGTGTCTTAATGAAGAGGATGCCCGCCGGCGTGAAAAATCATTAAAAACTTTTCGTGGAAAAATTACTTTGCGTCGAAGACTCAAATCGTTTTTCACAGGGTAAAACCGCGTCCTCTCTCCCCGCGAAGTGCAGATGCTCTACAACTTGGGGAGGTAGTTTTTCTGTCATCCTCGGGCAGCAGCCCGGGGATCCAGGGTTGAGTTGGGAATGGTCTGGATTCCCGAACGCGGCGCTCGAGAATGACAGAGGGGCGCAGCGGAAATATAGTACTTAGAAAATAGAGAGGATGGATAAGACTGTATAGGGGCTGATCTGTCTTATCCGCTGCCACCGAAGAGAGAAAGACCCGGCTGACTTGGGCATCGGAGAAGATGGAGATTGACAAATCCATTTCAACGTCTACTATAAGCATATGGCAAAGGCAAAAAATATTACATTAGATGAGCTGGCACAGATGGTGGCGGCCGGTTTTGAAAAGACGGCGACAAAAGCAGAACTCGCGGCTACTAATGCTGATATAACAAAATTCAATGCGGAGGTGAACGACCGTTTTGACCGTGTAGAACTCCAAATTTCGTCTTTGGGTTCTGACTGGAAGGAGCGTTTTGACGCCCTTGAGATGCGCGTGCGAAAGCTTGAGCAAAAGCACTCGCGATAATGACTCCGTTTTTTTACTGCTTTCCTCGACGACGTGTGCGTCTACACTTCCACAAGCTCCCTCGATAATACTCGGGACGAGTCAGGGCAAGCACCTTCGACAAGCTCCGGGCAAGCAACCGGGCGCTGTCTCCGCGCGAAGTCCAGATGCTCTACCAACTGGGGAAATGAGACTAGAAAATAGTACTTAGAAAATAGAGACAAGAGATAAGAGCTTAGAGATAAGATAGAAATATAATATTAGGAGATACGATATATTTTATTTTTTGGACAGCGTGGTATGATTATAAAAAGTCGAAATTAAACTTATACCATACATCAATGGCTGGAAAAACAAATGTAGCTTTTGAGACTTCGGCGCATGTTGCGCCAGAGTCGGTTGCGCCGAAGCGCGGCGGTGGGCGGGGATGGAACATTGTGGGCATACTCATTATAGCGGCTATCGTGGTTGTCGCCTGGAGTATTCTTTCCGGCGGGGATTTCCCGGCGGTTTCCGGATCGGAGTGGCAGTCGGTGTTTCTAACCAATAACCAGGTTTATTTTGGACATCTCGCGAACCACAGCAGGGATTACGTGACGCTTTCAAATATTTTCTATTTGCAGGTTGCCGAACAGCTTCAACAGGGAGCGACGGCGCCGGGATCGGGATTTAACCTCGTGAAGCTTGGCGGCGAACTCCATGGCCCGCAGGACACGATGTATATTCCGAAGGATAAAATCATGTTTTGGGAAAACCTGAAGCCGGATTCCCAGGTGGTGAAGGCGATTGCCGGATTTTTGAAGACGAGCGGGAACTAGGTTTGATAGAGGTCGGATTACGTTTGGTACCTAAGAATATTAAAATAAGGAGGGAAGAAAAGCTAGAAACCAGGCTTGCAACGCTTTATAATCAAGAGCATGAATCCCGTTAGAAAATTAACAATCACAACGTATCAATATCAAACAATCGATTCTAACACTAATCGCCTTAGCGGTCGCAAAGCGCTGTTTTTAATTTTCTAACGGGATGAACAACACTGTTTTAATTATCGGTGCCGGGAGAATTGGGGCGGCACTAGGGAGTATTTTGGAGAAGAAAAATGTACGAACCGAGTTTTTTGACGTTGATGTTTCGAAAGTGCCGAATCAAAAACCGCTTTCCGAAACCGTGTCGAAGGCAGACGTTATATTTTTGTGCGTTCCGTCGTGGAGAGTGCGCGACGCCATAAAAGATCTGAAACCGTATTTACGGGACAATGCGATACTGATTTTTTTCGCGAAAGGGATTGAAGGCAAAACCCTGAAGCGCGCGGACGAAATTTTTACCGAACTTTTGCCCCACCACCCAAACGTGCTTGTAAGCGGGCCGATGCTTGCCGAAGAACTGGCTAACAGCTTATCCGGCAGGGGTGTGTGCACGTCGCTTGATAAGGCAGCAATTTCCGAAGTTAAGAATCTTTTTTCGAATACCAATCTTGTTCTCGAGCATTCATCTGACATTCGAAGCGTGGCTCTCGCCGGAGTGCTTAAAAATATTTACGCGGTCGGCCTCGGAATCGTGGATGCGCTTGAGCTCGGCTCAAATTTTAAGGGCTGGTATGTCGGGCAGGCACTTTCCGAAATGGCTGAAATAATAAAGACGCTCGGCGGGGACGGCCAGGCGGCATATAGCTGCGCCGGCCTTGGCGATTTGGTTGCGACCGGATTTTCCCCGCACTCGCGGAATCGTGGCGTAGGGGAACGTTTGATTAAAGAGGGCGTGGCGCCGATGGGGGAAGGCACCGTGTCACTTCCGTCGGTGCTTTCAATGCTTAAGGGCGAAGCAAAGAGATTCCCGATACTTATTGCACTTGATGACGTTATCCTAAAAAAGAAAGATGTCCGTGCAGTTTTCTCCGCGGTCCATACGTAGAGATTTTTTTGTTTTTTTGCCGGCCCGCGATTTTTTCATCGCTTGCCATGCGGGCGAATTTAGAGTTATTATCACGCCAGACCTTTAACGAAAGTGAAACCATATGATTATTCCGACAGCAATGATTGAACGGTTGAAACAGCAACAGCCAAAGGGAGCTACATTTTTCATGATTCCCGAAGACGCGCCCGAGGAAGTGGTCTGCGAAGTTGCGAGAGCCACGGACGAAAGCTGGAGCCTGGCAATTGCCCTGATCGGCACTTCGAAGCCACATGTACATAAAGAAACCATCGAAGTCTATCAGGTCCGGAAAGGGATCCTGAGAGTTCATATCGGAAACAGAAGGCAGGAACCGTTGACGCTTCGCGAAAATAACGTCTTGACTATCCGTCCTGGCCAAGAACACTGGGCCGAGGGTGTGGGCGGACCTGCCGAAGTTACCGTATTTACGGTGTCAGCGTGGCGGTCGAGTGATTACTATCTTGCATAGCCGAGCAGGCCGGTACACGTCAAAAAAGGCGGGACAACATTGTCCCGCCTTCGCATTTTAATCCTTCACCCGCACTTCACCGTTTTTAAACAGATAGAAGGTAAAGCCCAGCGGATCTAGCGGTATTTCCGGTATGATTTTTTTCGAAACGAGATCGGAGAGATCTTTTGGATACATGCCAAATTTTGTTTTATATTCCTTTACCGCATTTTCAAGGAAGTCAAAAATATCCAGGTGTACGATGTAGGATTGTGCCCGCTCGCGAGTTGCTTCGTCGTCTGTGGTTTTGTAAATTACTGTCCAGATTTGTTTTGTTTGTTCGCGGGTTGTTGGGATTGAGCCGTAATTTGCCGCAAATACTTTTACGACGTTGGGAATTCCGGGCGTGCGGGATGCGATGTCGAAATACCTGAGTGCGTCCAGACTGTCTTTAAGGTCGAGATGATAGGTGACGGCCATATAGAAGGGGATTTGCCAGTCCGGATCGGCGTTTGCGACTCCGCGTTTGCCTATCTCGATTGAGGCCTCAATTCTTTTTGAATAGGTGCTTGCGGGAAGAACGATGACGGAGTACGCGTACGGGTCGCTGTATTTCGGATCGAGCGTATTTATGGTATTTATGTCACGGGAAAATTTGTTGAAACCATCTTCCTGATCTTTTTTTGAAAGAAATAGAAAATGGATAAGCTCGGTTCTTGTTTTAAAAAGCCACAGGTATGATGCAAGCGCCGAATGAAGTCCGATATCAATCGCCGCCAAAAATTTTGGAGAAACCGCGAAATCGGTTTCGGGCGCTTGAATTTTTTTTGTGTCGTAGATAAGTTGTGTTCCGAACACTCCGCCGAATAGCGCCAGTATTGCGACGAGCTTCGCCGGTCCGTTTATAATCTTGGGCATCCCCACACCTTTCAAAGATTTTGGTTGCAATGATGATGTCATGTTTATTATATAGAGGCTACTGCGAATGATTCGATTTCACTAGATAGACTGATCTTTGACGGGTGAGGGGATATATGTTTTAAAGCTCCCTCCGCTTAAAGAGTATACACGCGGAAAAAAGGAGCAGTGTCGAGTAAAAAAGGGCGTAGCAGAATGCAATGATGCCGAGTGATGAGGGCGGCGGCGTGCCGTGGATGATGAATGCCCGGATGTCGAATTTTCCGAGATTCGGAAAAACATAATAAATGAATGAGATGAATTTATACGAAATTCCACCGACGGTTTTTGCTTCCGCGAGAGCGGAGGCGGTAAGATGCCCAACGAAAAGAATGATAATCGCGGAAATGGTGGAGGTGAGCGGTGCCATGATTGAAGAGAGAAAAATGAGGAGTGCAGTGAAAAGCGCTTCTTCCATGATTTGAAAAAGTGTGGATAGGAGCGCTCCGTAATCGAACCCGCCGCCCTGATACAGGATGACGCCTTCGTAGACGAGCGTCATTAAGATTGTCGTAAGCGCAACGGCGGCAAGAAGGCCGAGAAATTTTCCCATGATAATCTGCGTGCGGGAAACCGGTTTTGAAAGGATGAAATACAGGGTTCTTTTTTCAATTTCTTTATAGATAATAGACGACCCCAAAAATATCGCGGCAATGAGGCCAAAGACGTATATGCCTGTAAGCCCAAAGCTTTTTACCGGAATGATGTCGTTGTGCGCAAGCTGCGCGACGAACAAGCTCGAAAGAATAAAAAGCGCGGCAAAACCCACGATTGCGTAGAGGATTTTATCCCGTATTGCTTCTCTGAACGTATTTTTGGCTATGACGAAGATGATTCTCATGTTGCTGTTGAATGCGGCACGCCGTGCTTTTCGACAAGCGCGATGAATTGTTCTTCGAGCGGGCGACCGTGTGTGAACTCTTTTACCGTGCCGCGATAGAGGAGCGAGCCATCGTTAATGATACCGATCTCATCGCACAGCTCCTCTGTGTCGTACAGGATATGCGAATTGAAAAAAATAGTTTTCCCGCGCGCTTTCAACCCTTTGATGATATTTTTAATTTCCCGCCGTCCGATCGGGTCGAGTCCGTCGAGCGGTTCGTCGAGGAACACGTATTTCGGGTCATTCACCAGCGCTTGCGCGAAGCCGAGTCTTTGCTTCATTCCTTTTGAATAGGTCTGAATTTTTTTGTCGCGAGCGCCATAGATGCCAACCTCTTTTAAGAGCGCATCGTAATCGGTATCCTGTTTTTTTCCATTCTCAAATAATTCTCCCGAGAAACGTAAAAATTCCAATCCGGTAAGCCGGTCATAGAAATAGGGAGCTTCGGGCATATAGCCAATCACTTCGTGCACAGACGCGTCGCCCAACTGCTTTCCGTCTATCTCAATAGTTCCCTCCGTCGGCGCGGTGATACCGACGATCATTTTCATCGTGGTTGTTTTTCCCGAACCGTTCTGCCCCATGAAGCCAAACACGCTGCCCTCGCGGACATTGAGTGACACTCCGCGCACAACCGTTTCATGCCAATACTTCTTTGAAATATTTTTTATGGAAATCATCAGATCTTTCTAGAATAATGCTGTTTTAACTTTATTCCATATTCTACACGTTTTAGTTGTTATATCAAAATATTTCCCAGTCGTGCTCCGGTGTCGCTAAAATCAGATTTTGTAATAGCACTCGCTATGAAGCGTCACGTAGTTAGAGGCGAATGGGCCGCATAAACCTTGAACCCATCTCAAAAGTAGGTTATTGACGAAGAGCCTCGGTTCTCGCGGTTATTTTCGGCTGAAAACAACGATTTCCTTCGCGGAATACCTCAGTATTCCTTGCCCGCCTCGCCGAAGACGTCGAGTCGAGGCGGGTCGGAACATCGTCGTTTTTATTCTCGAAAATATCTCGCGACAACCGCTGGCCTACTTTTGAGATGGGTTCTGGACTATAAAGGTTTTTGTGGTAGGATAAGCCGCTCTTTAAAAATCAAGACCCCACTTACAAAATACCTTCGGCCGCGATACTGCTAAATTTTTGATGTCGCAAGGAGCAAGGGCGAAGGTGTGCTTTACGTACTCCGAGTCCCGAAGCGACGCAGCGACAGCACAAACTTAGCGTATCCCGAAGGGTTCTTGCGATTTTCTCGTCCCGCTTCGTTTCGACTCGGGCGTAGTGCTTCAGCACAACTTCCTCATCGAAGCCTTGCGGATACGAAAAAATCGCTAAGAACGCGGCTAGAAGGGATTTTGCAAGTGGGGTCTAATATCTCTGCATTGATGATTATGATTGCTTTGACAGATCTTTGACAATTCCTGGAAATGGTCGAAAAAATTTATCCAGACCCCATCTCACAAGTAGGTATCAATGAAGAACCGCGGTTCTCACGGTTATTTTCGGCTGAAAACAACGATTTCCTTCGCAGGATACGACCGTATCCTTTGTCGGAATATCCTTGTTTTCATCTCGAAAATCCCTCGCGACAATCGCAGGCCTACTTTTGAGATGGGGTCTACTCACTTGTATATGAAATTATTCCGGAATTATTGTCATAATACGATAGTTTTGATTTTGCTGATTGTGTTAACCTTATTTTTCCGTTCTCAAACGGTTGCCTTAGCGAGTGTGCATGGCGATTCCTCGAGTGGAGACGATGGCACGGCGGTGATTTCTCGCGAAAGTTCGAGTTCACCGATTAGCTGCGGATCCACGAACGGAGACGATGGCACGACTGTGGTTTCAACTTCGACCCCGAGTTCGACTTTCCCGGGGGGTTCCGTGACTGGAGGATCCATGAATGGTGATGATGCAATTGTTTTCCCGACGAGCACTACGGCAACTGTGCCTACAAGCACGGTGACCGGAGGTTCTTCGAATGGAGATGATTCTTCCATTTCTGTTTCGACATCTACCGCGACATCAACCGTGTCCGGCGGCTCATCGAACGGAGGGGATGGCATATCTTCTACTCCGACATCTACGGCTTCGAGCACGGTGACCGGTGGATCTTCAAATGGAGGAGACGGCGGCGTGTCTGTTCAGCCGACATCAACGACACCGGGAGGAAATGGAAATAACGGCGGAGGAGTAAACGGGGGAGGCGGAGGAGGAGGTGGCGGTTCAGGCAATCCGACAGTTGTAACTGTGGGCGGCGGTACCGGAACATTCCCGACTTCTTCAACTCCGACTGCGCCGATAGTCCCATCTTCTGGTTCTGGTGGCGGAACAATTACAGTTCCGACTGAATGCGTCACTTATATTCGTAAATATATCCGCTTTGGCGAGCAGAACGATCCTGTTGAAGTAGATAAGCTTCAAGGGTTTCTGCGTTATATTGAAGGATTTGAGAATGTTCAGATAACTGGAGTGTACGATGCCGCAACATTCGAAGCGGTAAAGGCGTTTCAGGAAAGATATAAGGCGGACATACTTGATCCATGGGGACTTACCGAGCCGACAGGATATGTGTATATCACAACGGTAAAGAAAATAAACGAGATTTTCTGCGGAAGACAGTTTCCGCTTACCCCGGCTCAACAGCTCGTAGTGCAGAACGGAAAGAACTTATTAGAATTGCTGCGGAATCAGGGCGCGCCGTCGGGAACCGTCCATAAATTTGAAGGCGGTTTGGGAGGAGTTCCTTCGAGCACCGAAAGAAACCTCGCCGAGCTTCCGGGTTCTCTGCGGAATGCAACGGGGACGAAGAATGCATCCGGCACTCTCTCATCTCTTGCAATACTGACAAACGCGACAAGCTCTTCATCTACGGAGCCGGTCGGCGGTTTGGCTTTCGCTTTCTCGGTTATTCCGTGGGGATGGATATGGCCGTTACTTCTTCTTCTTATTTTGCTTTTTGTTCTCTTGGGCTATTTGCGTGATAGACGACGGACAAGGGTCATTACGCCGGAAAATGCCAAGAAGGCCGAAAACATCGAATACGTTGAACGTGCAGAAGATGGCAGTCCGCCCAGCACGTTATAGACAGAATTCAGTGCGTACGCTTAAACACCCCCTTATGAGGGGTGTTTGGGTTTTTAGAGGAAAAGAAATAAATATTTTTGCCACACAGATATTTTTTTGCGAATTTTTTTCACACGTCGCTGCGCTCCGGATGTTTCTTAAATATCTGGTACATCGCGTTGGTTGCTTCTTTAGCAATGAGGCCCGTTTTCAAAAATCGATTTGGGTAGAGCGGATTTTTTTATCGTTCAGCTCATCCGCGGCCAGCGTGAACGCGTGTACGATTCAATCTCGCTCAATTTGAGCGGGGTCGTTACGTTTCCGGTGCGGATAAAGAAATGTTCAACGTCATCGAACTTCGCATATGCAGGCTGGGCGCTTGGCGCAACGTCTACAACGCAAACATCCCGTCCGCCGATCGTGTGAAACCGCACTTTTGCAAAATGGCGCAATTCCGGCCCGATGGCACTGTTAAAAACTTGCGTGAAATGGTTTTCAAACCCGTCGCTCGTCGGCCGCTTGAGCGTTTGGTAATCGTTTTCGAGGCCTGTCGGCTCGCGCGAGTCGTCAACGCCGATCACGAGTTGGCCTCCTTTCGAATTTAAAAATCCGGCAACGGTTTTTATCGCTGCTTGCTCGAGCTTGTGATTCACTTGGCTGGTTTTCCTGTCGAAACGGAGAGAGGATTTGAATTCAAGCTGTTCGTGTTCGTTTTCCGCGAGTAAGCGATATATATCAGGTTCTTTTTCAGCTGGTGCGTCGCTGCATTTTTTAATAAATTCCAGATTTTTCTGAGGGTAGGAAATATCCGCCAACCGCAAAGAATTTTTCGGTGTTTTATTTCCGATCTGAATCGAGCCGTAATGCAATATTTTGCCGAGCGGTCCGGATGCCATTTTCATTGACATTGATTTTTCGAGTGACACTGTTTTTCGCTTTTTGAAAAATACTCCCCATTCGTGCGAAATCGCTCCGGGTCCGATGGCGTAGGATTCGTAGTACCACTTTAAAAATGCGTAAATGGTTATGACGAGCTGGGCGCCCGAGAGAAGTAAAAATTTTGCGGTTGCGTATGAAAGTACATTCGAAAGCGAAAGACGCGTATAGAGGTCATACTTATAATTTCCGAGCGTGGCGGCAACCGAATAGCAGATAAATCCCAGGATTTCGATGAGTACGAATGTCCTGATAAGCACGATCGGGCTTCGTCGTATGGTTACGCTTTCCATGTGATTATGTCTTCAGTGTAAAGCAAAAAGGAGTGCAGGAAAAGCGGAATTTTTGTATTCTCTCATCTCTGTTTTTTATCGTTCATTCATAGTATTTTCACCTGCGGCGCGCTTTGATGGTAATAATAGTTTATTATCGTCACGGATACGCATTTGACGTGCGTTCAGGGGGTATAAATCATCAGAGTCCTCGATTACTTGATTATGTCGCGCTTTGATGATAATAATAGTTATCTGTAAATGGCGGATTAGCTCTCGTTCCCCCGGGATAAAACCGAGATGATTAAAGACCAAATTCAAAAAGAGCTCGATCTGGGTGTAAAGATTTCGATCATCAATGTCGTGAATTATCTGGTTCAGGATGCCCATACTCTTCGGGCATCGGATGTCCACATTGATCCCCAGCAAGATGACGTACAAGTTCGATTCCGTATTGACGGCGTACTTCAGGATTCGCATGTGCTTCCGATGCGCATTCATCCCGAAATTGTTTCGCGCATAAAAATTATTTCGAATCTCCGGACGGATGAACACCAGGCTCCTCAGGACGGCCGTTTTCGAAGCGTGCTTGAAGACGGGAGCGTGGTTGATGTGCGGGTTTCCATCGCTCCCACTTTTTACGGCGAGGATGTGGTGATGCGGCTTCTCTCCGACAGAGCCGAAGATTTCTCGCTTCAGTCGCTGGGTTTCAGTCCTCATAATCAGAAAAAATTACTTCGGGCGATCAAGCGGCCGCACGGCATGATTTTGGCGACCGGCCCCACCGGTTCCGGAAAGACCACGACGCTTTACACTCTAATTAAAATGTTAAATGTCCGTGGCACATCCATCATCACCATCGAAGAACCGATCGAGTACTCGATCAAAGGCATCAATCAAATCCAGGCGAATCCGCGCGCGGGCCTCACATTTGCAAATGGACTACGCTCTATCCTGCGGCAAGACCCGAACATCATCATGGTCGGCGAAATTCGTGACGCCGAAACCGCTGGCATAGCCGTGAACACCGCGCTCACCGGACATCTTCTTCTTTCGAGTCTTCACACGAGCGATGCCGCAACCACGCTCCCGCGGCTTCTCGATATGAAGCTCGAGCCGTATCTTATTGCATCCACCGTGAACGTTGCCATTGGCCAGCGGCTTATAAGAAAAATTTGTGAGCATTGCAAAGTTGAAAAAAAGATGACTGCGGCAGAGGTCAAAAGTCTTGCCGAGGTCATTCCGGTAACGCTTCTCGAGAAATGCGAAAAAATTTTTGAAGGAAAAGGGTGCGACGCATGTGCGGGGAGCGGCTATAGGGGGAGAATCGGGATTCATGAAGTTTTGCTTGTGGATGGGCCGGTTCGCGATGCGGTGCTCCGGAAGGTATCGGCGGACGAAATAAAGGCCATCGCTGTTTCGCGAGGCATGGTCCCGATCCTTGAAGATGGGCTTGAAAAAGTTTGTGCGGGCATCACGACCGTCGAAGAAGTTTTACGGATTCTCCATGAATAAGCCCGCTTTGAAAAAACCTTCCTTCGGTGCATTATTTTTCCGTCTTACAAATCAGGAAAAAATTTTGTTCGCAAAGCGGCTTTCCATTCTTGTTAAGGCCGGCGTGCCCATTTTGGAGTGTTTGCGAATTCTCAAAAAACAATCAACCTCACCGAGCGCAAAGAAAATATTCGAGCAGGTTGTCGAGGATGTGGAGAATGGCCAGTTTCTTTCGACGAGTCTCGGGCAGTTTCACAAGATTTTCGGTGATTTGGCAGTGCATATCATCCGCGTCGGAGAAATGAGCGGTACGCTCCAGGAAAATTTGAATTATTTGGCGGATGAGCTTGAAAAAAAGCAGGCCTTGAGGCGGAAGGTTGTGAGCGCCATGGTATACCCCGCGATTATAGTTCTTGGCACTATTGTCATCAGCGTTATGCTTACCGTATTTATTTTTCCCAAGATCCTGCCGATTTTTGCGAGCTTTAAGTTCGACCTGCCAATCACGACGAAGATTTTGATTTTTGTGAGTGGTGTTTTTATTCACTACGGCTTCCTTCTATTACTTGGATTGGTCGGAGTTGTGGTTGTAGCCGTGCTTCTTTCGAAGAGTGACAATATTAAGTTTGCTTTTGAACATTTTGTTTTCAAGGTTCCGATTTTCGGGAGATTGTCGCAGAGCTATCACATGGCAAATTTTTGCCGTACGTTGGGATTGCTTTTGAAGAGCCAGATTGTGATTGTGCAGGCGACGACGATTACCGCGGACACCATGAACACTGTTGTATACCGGCGGGAAATCCATTCAATCTCTGAAAGTCTCAAGAAGGGAGGAAGGATCTCTACCCACTTGGACTCAAAGCCCAATCTTTTTCCTCCGATGGTGTCTCAAATGGTTTCGGTGGGGGAGACCACGGGGAATTTGAGCGAAACCCTCTACTTTGTTTCCGAGATGTACGAAAGCGAAGTGGATATGATCACCAAAAATCTATCTACTTCAATCGAACCCATACTTATGATTTTTATGGGCGCTATCGTCGGGTTTATTGCCGTTTCTATCATTACCCCTATTTATGAAATTACCCAACATTTACATCCGTAATCGTTTTCCATATCAGTCGGCTTTTACTATGATTGAGATATTGGTTGTCGCGGGAATTTTTATCCTTATCTCAAGCCTCGGGCTTTTTATGACGCTCGATACGTTTCGTGGCACATATTTTCGTTCAGAGCGCGATATAGTGGTGGCTCTACTTCAGAAAGCCCGTAGTGAATCAATGAATAATATTGATCAATCTATGCATGGATTTTGTTTTTATACCGTGACCAATACGTATGTTATTTTTGAGGGAACTAGTTGTATCAGTCCGCTCGCGATTAAAGAGCTTACTCCCGCGGGAAGCGGAGTAACGTTTACTCCGTCATTGCCGGCGGCGGGAATTGTATTCACGCAGCTTTCGGGAACTTCTACTCCGGTTTGGTCAGGAACCATTGGGCAAAACAATAAGACCTCAACTCTTTCTATAAACAGTGAAGGGACGATAGTTTGGTAATGTATATTTTTTGATAATGAAAAATTTTATAAAAAAAAGAGGGTTCAGTACTATTGAAATACTCATCGCATTTTCTTTTTTCGTGCTCATAATCGGAGGTGTTGCGATAATTGCATTTGGCGATCAGGCAGTTGCTCTTGATACCCAACTCTCCAGCCAGGCAGTTTCGAAAGCGGAGAAAGGCATTGAAACTCTGAAGTCCGAAGCGGCGCAAGACTGGAATTCCGCAACTTCCACTTCGCTTTCCGCTCAGGATTCTGATTATCAGCGGACGCAAATATCCGTGAATGACATTTCGCCCTGCTTGAAGTATGTATCGAGCACTGTCGTCTGGCAGGCGTCTCCGGTGCGTCCGGAAAAAACGGAATACACCACCTTGCTCACAAATTCGGCTGAAGCAATCGCGATGGGAGGGGATTGTGCTGCGACGCCATCCTTTGTCTCCTGGAACAATCCGGACAATTTCAATTCTGTTGATTTCAGTCCGTCCGGTATTCCGGCGACCGGCATTGATGTAGATCCAAAGATTGTTTTTATGACAGGTACCGCGAGCGCCTCAAATAAACCCGACTTTTTTATTTTTGATGCACGGAACGCGAATGTTTCAACTCCACCCGTGCTTTCGTGGAGTCTTGACACGGGAGATGGACTGAACGCAGTTGATGCAATTGAATCACCGTCTTATTTTTATGCCTTTGTGGCGAGCAATGATTTAACTACGACGCCGCTTAAACAGCTCATGGTTATTCAGGAGGCAAAAGATTTAAGCACTGCTCCGGTGGTGGTCGCTTCTGCCACACTTCCCGCCGTTTCCGGCACGTGCCCGAATTCCTGTCCGCAAGGAAGAAGCATTTATTTCTACGGTAATTTTCTCTATGTTGGGACGCACAGACTTCTTACAGGAGGAGCAAATGAATTTCATGTATTCGATGTTTCGGATCCATTGCACCCTGTTTGGGTCGGAAGCAAAAAACTGAATCACAATATAAATACGATCAAGGTGCGTACCCAGATGGTGGGTGGTGTGCAAAAAAAGATTGCATATCTAGCGACGTCCGGGAATACAACCGATCTGATTGTTTTAGACGTCACGAATCCCGCGAGCATTCCTGCTCCGCTCGCACTCATGGATGTGGGCGGGACTCAAGACGCGGAGACGCTCGACGTCGTCGGCGCATATCTCTATCTCGGAAAAGACAGGAATCCGAGCGGGCCGGAATTTTTCGTGATTGATGTTTCAAATCCTTCTTCGCCGCAGCTCAAAGGCTCTGCCGATATTTCCATGCAATCCGGTTCCATAATTTCGACGGTGAGAGTAATAGGGAGTTTGGCATTTATCGGGACTACTGATTCGAATGACCCCTTTCAGGTATGGAATATCTCCGACCCTCTTAACATGACGCGTCACGACGTCACGCATTATAATTTTTCTCAAAAAACGGTTGGGCTCGATTATGAAGATGATCGCATTTATACCGCGAATCAATCGAACGACGCGCTTCGCATTATCTACAGTGCTTCGCCTTTTACATATACGTTGTCGAATGCCGGCTCAATTACGGTTACACAGGGGTCAGCAGGGAATACAACCGTTACCCGCTCTTTGACTTCGGGTACGGGATCAAATGCTTTGTTGACCGCATCCGGTTTGCCTGCGGGTGCAGCGGCCGCGTTCACGAATAATCCTTGTATTCCGACGTGCTCAAGCGTGCTTACCATTACCACTTCCTTCCCGACGACGCCCGCCGGAACGTATCCAATCACCGTGACCGGCGGCTCGCAAACCACCACGTTTAATTTAATAGTGAATCCGCAGCCGTTTGATTATTCGCTTTCCACTCCGGCGAATGTCACCGCTTTTCGGGCTGGCGCGTCCGCAAATACAAGTATCACCGCTACGATTGTTTCGGGGGCGGGAACGGTGAACTTCACCAATTCTGCATTGCCCAGCGGTGTCACCGTGAATTATTCTGCAACCTCGTGTACTCCGACGTGCACTACTACGCTCACATTTTCTGCGGCTGACAATGCAGCTCTTGGCGCTAACACGATTACTATCACCGGAAGTTCGCCTTCACACAGCAAGAGCTTTACCTTGACCGTGAATGCTCCGACATTCGATTATTCTCTGCCAAGCACACTTTCAAACATTACTCTTACTCGGGGCAGTGCAACGGCAGTACCAATTACGGTGACGGTAACCATGGTAGCCGGTGCAGTGCCGCAGTCAGTGACGTTGACGGCGCCAAACCCCGCGCCTGCGGACATAACCATAAGTCCAGGTACCACCGCTTCGTGCACACCGAGCGCAACCGCTCCTTATACCTGTTCCGTAACATTCAATTACAAAGCTTCCGCGTCAGCGACAAAGAAAACGTATAACAATCAGATGGTGACGGGTTCTCTGGGGACCAGGCAGACAAACAACTTCAAAATAATCGTAAACTAGAAATGAACGAACGAAATAAAAAATCTTTAGGAGGGTTTACCCTCATCGAAGTTCTCATCTACATCGCGCTCCTTTCGATCATTATTACTGGGGCTCTTGGAGTTTCGGGGCAAATCACCCAGGGGGCAGCGAGCGACAATACTCGTCTTGTGATTCAATCGGAGGCGGATTTTGTTCTTCATAAGCTCGGCTATTCACTTACCGGCGCGAAGCAAACGGAAGTTACAGGCGGTTCTACGCTTTCGATTACGACTGGATCTGGTTTTTGTTTCAGTTTGGACGGCGCTACTCATAAAATTATGTTAAAGCGAGAAACGTGTGCTCTCTCATCGCTCACGCCGCAGGCGCTTACCACCACAAATGTTAGTGTTTCGTCATTGTCATTTACCCTAAGCAGTGCGGCGGTAACAAGCACCTTTGTCATGAATGGCCAGACATTCCAATTAACTAAATTTCTCCGATGAAATATATTTTATTGCACAAAAAAGATTTGCCTGGTATTGCCACTGCGCAGAATTCGAACGGGGGATTCATCGCGCTTGTTTCGGTACTTCTTATTTCCGTCGTTTTGCTTCTTATGGTAACCACGCTTAGTTTGGGCGGATATATCGGGCGGTTCAATATTTTAAATTCCGAGCTTAAAAGGGTGAGCGCTTCGCTTGCCGACGCGTGCGCGAATACCGCCGTTTTGAAACTTGCGGAAGATTGGAACTATTCCGGAAATGAGACGAGTACCGTGAGCGGCAGCAATACGTGCCATATTTTTTCGGTTACCACAGTTGGGGCGAATCCCCAGACTCTCAAAGCTCAAGCGGTGTATCGGAATTCGTACACAAATTTGGCAATCACAGTTCAGCAAACTCCGTTTTCGATTTTATCCTGGAATGAAATACCACATTTGCCGTAGCGTGTCACGCTATTGCATAAAATTCTTTAGGTGTGTTATAACAAGCAAATCGTAGTAAGTATCAAAAAAGGTCGAAAAATAAAAAGGTTAGATAAAAAATAAAAAAATATGAAAAACATTAAAAATCAAAAAGGATTTACTCTTATTGAAATCCTCGTCGTTATTGGTATTATCGCGATTTTGGCGACAATCGTACTTATCGCAATCAACCCGTCGCGGCAGTTTGCACAGGCACGAAACACACAACGTGTTAGTAATGTGAACGCAATCTTGAATGCTATTGGACAAAATATGGCAGACAATAAAGGTGTATTTACATGTTCCGCCGCGGGAGCTGTATTAGACAACACGGTACGTACAATTAAATATACTGCCGCCGCTGCAGCGGGACTCTCGGATTTGTACACATGTATAGTCCCAACCTATATGGCAGATATGCCGTTTGATCCGAGTGCAGCTGGAGCTCACGTAACTAACGCAACTGACTATGATACACAATACACAGTTGTTAAGGATGCTAATGGAAGAGTCACTGTAGCTGTTCCGGCTCCCAACCAAGAGCTTGGTCAGGCGATATCTATTACCCGCTAGTTCTAATCTAAAACGATTACCAAAAAACTCCCACCTTGGGAGTTTTTTGTTTGAACTATATTTTTTTTGCAGACTCCAGAAAATTCCGTTTCCGGACGTCTATAGTGGCTTATTTCTTGACTTTGTGGTACTGTTTAAGCCCCTATCCCAAAATATCTTCTAGTCGCGTTGTGAGAGATTTTATTGTATCCGCGAG